>DASWRM010000065.1 GCA_036403155.1 Gaiellales bacterium
GATCGACCGCAGCACCACGTCAGCCGCCGAGGCGGCGGACGGCGCAGAGCTCGTCGTGGTCGCCGCGCCTATCGGGGCGCTGCCGCGCGTCGTCCGCGAGGTCCTTGACGCGAACGGCGGCGCCACCGTCACCGACGTCGGCTCGACCAAGGCGGCCGTCTGCGCGGCGGCCGGCGGTTCGTCCCGCTTCATCGGCGGCCACCCGATCGCGGGCGCCGAGGTGCGCGGGCCCGCGCACGCGAAGCCGGAGCTCTTCGACGGCGCGACCTGGTTCCTGACGCCGCTGGCGGCGACCGACCCGGAGCACTACCGGCTCGTCCACGGCTTCGTCTCGTCGCTCGGAGCCGTGCCCGTCGCCGTCGACCCGCGGGCGCACGACAAGCTCGTCGCCTTGACGAGCCATGTCCCGCACGTGCTCGCGAACCTGATCGTCAACCACGCCGGCGCCTCGAAGATCGAGGGGCACGAGCCGCTCGCGGCCGCCGGCGGCTCGCTGCGCGACATGACCCGCGTCGCCGGCGCCAACCCGCGCATCTGGGTCGACATCTTCCTCGAGAACCGGGCGGCGGTGCTGGACGGCCTGCGCGAGCACGCGCGGCGCGTGGACGACCTCGTGCGCGCGCTCGAGCGCGAGGACGCCGGCTTCGTGGCGCGCTGGATCGCCGAGGCGTCCTCCAACCGCCGGCGCCTGCTGGACGCGGCCTACCCGGCGACGCCGGAGGAGCTCTACCGCGTGCGGGTGCATGTGCCCGACCGCCCGGGCGTACTCTCGGGGATCACCCAGGCGCTTGGCGCGGAGGGCATCAACATCGAGGACTTCGAGCTGCACCACATGTCCGCCGATCGCGGCGGCACGGTGATCGTCACGATCGCCGGTGCGCACGAGGCCGAGCGTGCGGTCACGCTGCTCGACGGCCTGGGGTACGGAGCAATCGCGGCACCGGCGGTCGATGGCTGACCAGGCCCCCCTCCAGATCCGCCCCGCCGGCGCACTGGTCGGTGAGCTCGGCGTGCCCGGAGACAAGTCGATCAGCCACCGCGCGGTGATGGTCGGCGCGCTCAGCGACGAGCGGGTGCTCGTGACGGGCTTCGGCGCCTCGGCGGACACCCTCGCCACCGTCGACGCGTTCCGCGCCATGGGCGTCGAGATCGAGCGGCACGACGACGACCGGCTCGTCATCCACGGCGTCGGCATGCGCGGGCTGCGCGAACCCTCCCAGCCGATCGACGTGCGCAACGCCGGCACGCTGATGCGGATCCTGCCCGGGATCCTGGCCGGGCAGCGCGGGACGTTCGTCGTCGACGGCGACGAGAGCATCCGCCGCCGGCCGATGCAGCGGATCGCCGATCCGCTCGGGCAGATGGGCGTTCGTGTGGAGACCACCGGCGGGCTTCCGCCGGTGACGGTGCACGCGACCGGCGAGGTGCAGCCGATCTCGTTCCAGCCGGCCGTGGCGTCCGCGCAGGTCAAGTCGTGCGTGCTGTTCGCCGGCCTGTTCGCGGAGCGGGGGATGACCGTGGTCGAGGAGCCGATCTCGACGCGCGACCACACCGAGCGGATGCTGCAGCGCGCGGGCGTGCCCGTCGACCGCAAGCCGGGTCGCGTCGCCGTGTCGCCCGTGCGCGAGCTGGTGCTGCCGGAGATCCCCGTGCCCGGCGACTTTTCGTCGGCGGCGCCGTTCATCGCCGCGGCGACCGTGCTGCAGGGGTCGAACCTGACGATCCGCGACGTCTCGATCAATCCGACGCGGACCGGGATGCTGGCGGTGCTCGAGCGGATGGGCGCGCGGGTCGGGCTGTTCGGGCGGCGGTGGTCTGCGGGGGAACCGGTGGCCGATATCGAGGTGCGGCCGGCCGAGCTCGTGGCCACCGACATCGAGCCCGAGATCGTCCCCTCGCTGATCGACGAGCTGCCGCTGCTCGTGCTGCTCGCGAGCTTCGCGCGCGGGACGACCACGATCCGGGGAGCGGGGGAGCTGCGGGTGAAGGAGTCCGACCGGATCGCGACCGTGGTCGAGCTGCTGACGACCGTGGGCGCGCACGTCAAGGGCCTGGACGACGGCTTTCAGGTGCTGGGCGTGCCGCACCGGCTGCGCGGCGGGCGGGTGGACGCGGCGGGCGACCACCGCATCGCCATGCTGGGCGCGATTGCCGGAGTGTGCTCGCAGGAGGGCGTCAGCGTGGACGGGGCCGACGCGCTCGACGTCAGCTTTCCGGACTTCGCCGAGCGGCTGGCCGCGGTCAGCGCATAGATTTTGGCGCAATGGTGATCACGATCGATGGTCCGGCCGGCGCCGGCAAGAGCACGGTGGCGCGGCGGGTCGCCGAGCGTCTCGGCCTCCGCTACGTCGACACGGGAGCGATGTACCGCGAGTTGACCGCTGTCGCGCTGGCTGGAGATGTCAGCCTGAACGACGGCCCGGCGCTGGCCGCGCTCGTCGGCACGCCGGCGCCCGAGGGAACGGACATCAGGGCGGAGGTGATCTCCCGGAACGTGAGCGCGGTCTCGCGTCACCCGAGCGTGCGCGCCGCGATGCGGGAGCGCCAGCGCCAGCTCGCCCACGACGCCGTGCTCGAGGGTCGCGACACGGGCTCGGTGGTCTGGCCGTCGGCGGAGGTGAAGGTGTACCTGGTCGCCTCCACCGCCGTCCGCGCGGCGCGTCGGGCCGGCGATCTCGGGCTGCCCCAGGCGGAGGTGGAGCGGTCGATCGTCGAGCGCGACGACCTCGACGCCGAGCAGCTGGCACCGGCGCCGGACGCGCACATCGTCGACACCAGCGAGCTCACCGTCGATGAGGTGGTCGACCGGATCGTGGCGATGGCGGCGCCGGCGGCCGAGCCGCCCCGCGCCGCCTCCGGCCCCGTGCCCGGTGACACCTTCTGGCGCGTGGTGCGCCCCTGGGCCGGCCCGGTGTTCAGGGCGCTGCTGCGGCTGCGCGTGACAGGGTCGGAGCGGGTGCCGCGAAGCGGGCCGGTCGTGTTCGTGGCAAACCACCAGTCGCTCTGGGACATTCCGGCGCTCGGGTGCTCGCAGCCGCGGGCCGTGCGGTACATGGCGAAGGCGGAGCTGTTCCGGCCGCGGCCGTGGGGCGCGTTCCTGCGGTGGGGCGGGACCTTTGCCGTCCGGCGCGGCGAGCCTGATCGCGAGGCGCTGCGGATCGTCCACGAGACGCTGCAGCTGGGCGGGACGGTCGGGATCTTCATCCAGGGCCACCGCCAGGAGGGATTCGACGAGGCGAAGGCCGGCGCCGGCCGGATCGCGGTGGTCGAGGATGCCTGGGTCGTGCCGGTCGCCCTGCGGTCGCGGAACTGGCGGCCCGGGCGGAGCATCGGCGTCGCGTTCGGCGAGCCGCGACGGTTCGCGCGCGACGGGCGGAGGGCCGCCGTTGCCTACCGAGAAACCGCCGACGAGCTGATGGACGAGATCCGTCGCCTCCACGAGGAGGGGTCGTGACCGACGAGGCCCGCGTGCTGGCGGGGCGGGTGGCGGTGGTCGGGTTCCCCAACGCCGGCAAGTCGACGCTGATCAACCGTCTGACCACGAGCCGGCAGGCGGTTGTCCACGAGACGCCTGGAGTGACACGTGACCGAACTGAGGCGATCTGCGAGTGGCGCGGGCGGGAGTTCGTCCTGATCGACACCGGCGGCGTGGACGCGGGTGACGAGTCGCCGCTGCAGGCGGATGTGGCGGAGCAGGCGCGGATGGCGGTCGAGGAGGCGCACCTCGTGCTCCTCGTGATCGACGCGCGGGCGGGGCTGGCAGCGGGGGATGAGGAGATCGCGCAGATCCTGCGCCGCTCGAAGCGGCCGGTGATCGTGGTCGCCAACAAGGTGGACGATGCCGCCCACGAGGCGGGAGCGCTGGAGCTCCACGCGCTCGGGCTGGGTGAGCCGGTGGCGGTGTCGGCGCTGCACGGTCGCGGGACGGGGGAGCTGCTCGACCTCGTCGTGGAGCGGCTCGAGGAGGTGGAGGGCGCGCAGCACACCGACGAGCGCGGCGACGAGATCGCCGTCGCCATCGTCGGCCGGCCGAACGTCGGCAAGTCCTCGCTCCTGAACGCGATCCTCGGCCGGCCGCGGGTGATCGTCTCCGACGTGCCCGGCACGACACGCGACAGCGTGGACACCGTGTTCGTGCGCGGCGAGACGCGGTTCCGGCTGATCGACACGGCCGGCCTGCGGCGAAAGCGCAAGCATCGGCAGGGCATCGAGTACTACAGCGAGCTGCGGGCGTTGCAGGCGGTGCAGCGAGCCGACATCGCGCTGGTGCTGGTCGATGCGTCCGACGGGCTGGTCGACGGCGACCTCTCGGTCGCGGACGAGGCGCGCAAGGCGGGGTGCGCGACGCTGGTGGTGCTGTCCAAGTGGGACATCGCGACGGTCGACGTGGACGACGTGCGCGAGCGGATGAGCGTGAAGCTCCGCCAGCGGCCGTCGATCGTGACGACCTCGTCGCTGACCGGCCGCAACGTCGACCGGCTGCTGGACGGGGTCGAGGAGCTGTTCGGGCGCTACGCGTCGCGGATCGGAACCGGCGTGCTGAACCGCGCGGTCGAGGAGATCACGACCCAGCGCGAGCCTCCGCGGAGCGGCCGGCGGCGGCTGAACCTGCTCTACGCGACGCAATACGAGACGCGGCCGCCGCGCTTCCGGATCGTCGTCAACGACCGCGGGCTCGTCACCCGCGACTACGCCTACTACGTGGAGAACCAGTTCCGCCGGCGGTTCGGGCTCGAGGGGGTTCCGGTGATCATCGACTTCCAGAGCAGGTCGTGAGGGCGGCCGTCGTCGGCGGCGGCAGCTGGGGCACCGCGTTCGCGCGGCACCTGGCGCTGGCCGGGCACGAGACGACGCTCGTGTGCCGGGACGCCGCGCAGGCGGCGGACATCGGCCGGCGGCATCGCAATCCGCGCTACCTCTACGACGTCGAGCTGCCGGCGTCGCTCGCGGCCGCCGGCCTGGAGGACGCGTCGTTCGACGGCGTCGAGCTGGTGGCGATGGCCGTCCCCAGCCGCGGCTTCGCGGACACGGCCGCGGCCATCGCCGGCCGCCTGCCGGCGCAGGCGTCGCTGCTCTCGCTCACGAAGGGCCTTGACCCTGCGACCGGCCGGAGGATGTCCGAGATCCTCCGCGAGATCGGCCGCGGCGGCGGGGTGGCCGTGCTGTCGGGGCCCAACCATGCCGAGGAGGTGGCGCGCGACTCGCCCACGGCGTCGGTTGTGGCCAGCCAGCCGATCGACCTTGCGCGCGAGCTGCAGGCGGCGCTTTCGACGTCCAGCCTTCGCGTGTACGCGTCCGGCGACGTGGTCGGGGTGGAACTGTGCGCCGCGGCGAAGAACGTGATGGGCCTGGCCGCCGGGGTCTCGGACGGGCTTGGGTTCGGCGACAACGCCAAGGCGGCGATGATCACCCGCGGCATGGCCGAGATGAGCCGGCTGGGCGAGGCGTTCGGCGCCCAGCGGCGCACGTTCGCGGGCATGGCCGGCATGGGCGATCTCGTGGCGACGTGCACGTCCCGCCACTCGCGAAACCGCCGGGCCGGTGAGCTGCTCGCCAAGGGCGTGCCGGGCGACTGGATCGAGCGCGAGATCGGCCAGGCGGTGGAGGGGCTGACAACGGCGCCTGTGCTCCGCGACCTGGCCCGCGGCCGGGGACTCGAGCTGCCGATCACCGAGGCCGTGTGCGAGGTGGCGGCGGGCGCGGCGACGCCGCTGGACGCGGTGGCGCGGCTGATGTCGCGCGAGCCCACCGAGGAGTGACACCCGGCGTCACGGAAGGCCTCGCCCGAGACTCGTGACGATTCCGCAGCGGTGGCCTCATGCGAGCGCGCCAGGGGTATCACGATTGCATCACAGCGCCCGGATCGGGCTCTGAGCCCTTTTCCGGCCGGTAGCGGACGCGCGGGCGCGGTCGGCGTCACGGATCACCTCGCATCCTCGTGAAGGTGTGGCGGAAGCGGTGCGCCGGCCGTTTCGGGCTCCGACCCCGGAGCGGCCCGCTCCTGCGCCTGCGAGGCTCGTCTCCGTCACGAGACGCTTCGCATGGTGGCGAATCAGTCGCGGAGCGCGCACGCCGCTCGGCGAGGCGTCGACACCCCGTTGGTAGCATGCGGCGCGTGAACGAGTTCCTCTTCACGTCCGAGTCGGTCACCGAAGGACACCCCGACAAGGTCGCCGATCAGATCTCGGACGGAGTGCTCGACGCGGTGCTCGGGGCCGATCCGTCCGGCCGCGTCGCGTGCGAGGTGCTCTGCACCACCGGCCTCGTCGTCGTCGCCGGCGAGATCACCTGCGACGCCTACGTCGACATCCCGCGGATCGCCCGCGAGATCGTCGGCGACATCGGCTACACGAGCTCGGACCTCGGCTTCGACGCTTCGACCTGCGGAGTCGTCGTCGCGCTCGACGAGCAGTCGCCGGACATCCGCCGCGGCGTCGAGTCCTCATACGAGCTGCAGCACTCGGTTGCCGAGGGCGACGTCGACGCACAGGGCGCGGGCGACCAGGGGATGATGTTCGGCTACGCCTGCGACGAGACGCCGGAGAAGATGCCGCTGGCCATCCAGCTCGCACACCGGATCACGGCCCGGCTCGCGTCCGCGCGCAGGGCGGAGACCATCCCGTACCTGCGCCCGGACGGCAAGGCCCAGGTCACCGTGCGGTACCGCGAGCAGGACGGCCGCCTGGTGCCGCAGTCGATCGAGCGGCTGCTGGTCTCGACCCAGCACCACCCCGACATCCACGACGCCGAGCGGATCCGGGCCGATATCGTCGAGCACGTGCTCATGCCTGTGATCCCGCACGCGCTGTGCGCCCGGGAGCGCTTCGCGGAGCCGGGCTTCGTGCTCGTCAACCCGACCGGACGGTTCGTCACCGGCGGCCCGATGGGCGACACCGGCCTGACCGGCCGCAAGATCATCGTCGACACCTACGGCGGCGCCGCGCGCCACGGCGGCGGCGCGTTCTCGGGCAAGGATCCTTCGAAGGTCGACCGGTCGGCGTCGTACGCGATGCGCTGGGTCGCGAAGAACATCGTCGCGGCCGGCCTCGCGCACCGCGCCGAGGTGCAGGTTGCCTACGCCATCGGCGTTGCACACCCGGTCTCGGTGATGGTCGAGACGTTCGGCACGGAGCAGGTCGACCGGGCGACGATCGATCGAGCGGTCGGCCAGGTGTTCGACCTGCGCCCCGCGTCGATCATCCGCGACCTCGACCTGCTGCGGCCTATCTACCGCGACACGGCGGCCTACGGCCACTTCGGCCGCGAGCACGACGCGTTCACCTGGGAGCGCACCGACCGCGTCGCGCCGCTGCGCGAAGCCTGCGGGCTCGAAACGCCCGCGCCGGTCTGATCGCGCGCGTCCACCCGCTCGTCACGGCCCGTGCGGTCGACCGGCCGTTCGACTACGAGATACCGGAGCAGCTCGCGGGCGACGTCGTGCGCGGCTCGCTGGTTCGCGTGCCGCTCGGCGCCAGGGAGATCACCGGCGTGGTCGAGTCCTTGGCCGAACGGCCCGAGCGCGCCGACGGCGAGCTGAAGGCCGTCGTGTCCGTCGCAGGCCGGCTGCCCGAGCCGCTGCTCGAGCTCGCAATCTGGATCGCCGAGGGCACGGCATCCACCGTCGCCCGCGCCGTGGCCCTGGTCGTCCCGCCCGCGGCCCCGAAGCGGGCGCTGAAGGCGGTCGAACGGGACGTTCCACCGGACGGCGGCGTCGCGCTCACCCCCGCGCAGGCGGAGGCGGTCGCAGCGATCGAGCAGGCGGCCGCGGCCGGAACGCGCGAGGTGCTCCTCCATGGCGTGACCGGGTCGGGCAAGACGGAGGTCTATCTGCGGGCGATCGAGCGGGTGCTCGCCGAAGGCCACGGCGCCATCGTGCTCGTGCCCGAGATCGCCCTCACCCCGCAGACGGCGGCGCGCTTCATCGCCCGCTTCGGCGACACGGTCGCCGTCCTGCACAGCGCGCTGACGCCCGGTCGCCGGGGTCTCGAGCACCAGCGCATCGCCGCCGGAAAGGCGCGGGTCGTGGTCGGCGCCCGCTCGGCAGTCTTCGCAGCCGTGCCGCGGCTCGGGATCATCGTCGTCGACGAGGAGCACGACGCCTCCTACAAGCACGAGAGCGACCCCCGGTATGACGCCCGTCGCGTCGCGGCCAAGCGCGCCCGCCTCGAGGACGCAATCGTCGTCTACGGAACCGCCACGCCGCGCCCGGAGTCCTGGCATGGCATCGCGCGCAGGATCGGCCTGCCGGCGCGCGTGGGCGGCCCGCTGCCCGCCGTCGACGTCGTCGATCTCCGCCGTGACGGCGGCTACCCGCTGACCCGGCCGCTCCGCGACGCGCTCGGAGCCATCGAGGACCGCGGAGGCCGCGCGATCCTGCTGCAGAACCGCCGCGGCTCGGCGAGCGCGATCCACTGCCGCACCTGCGCCAACGGCTGGCGGTGCCCTCGCTGCGACGTCTCGCTCTCGCTCCACGGCCGCGCCCACCTGGTGTGCCACCACTGCGGGCACCGGGAGCAGGCACCCCGAGCCTGCCCGGTGTGCGGCTCCGTCGACATCACGAGGATCGGATCGGGCACCCGGGCGGTCGAGGACGAGCTGGCCGAGCTGTTCCCCGGCCTCGAGGTGCTGCGGTTGGACGCGGATGTCGCGGCACGCGCCGGAGAGCCGGAAGCGACGCTGGCGCGGTTCCGGGACGCCGAGCGCGGCGTGCTCGTGGGCACGCAGCTGGTCGCGAAGGGCCACGACGTGCCGGGCGTCACGCTGGCCGCGGTGCTCGACGCCGAGACCGGCCTGGCGATGCCGGACTTCCGCGCCGAGGAGCGGACGTTCGCGCTGCTCACCCAGCTCGCCGGCCGGCCCGGTCGCCCGGGCGACCCGCAGGGCCGCGTGCTGATCCAGGCCTGGGACCCGGCCGCCCGAGTGGTCGAGCTGGCCGCTCGCCACGACGTCGAGGGCTTCCTGGAGGGGGAGCTCGAGCGGCGCCGGGAGCTCGGCTACCCGCCCTTCGCGCGGCTTGTCCGGCTGCTCGTGACAGCGCCCGACCAGGAAACGGCCGACGGCATCACCGGGCTGCTCGCCGACACCGCCGGCCCGGTGCTCGGGGACGATGCGGTGCTCGGGCCTGCCCCGCTCCACCGGTTGCGCGATCGCAGCCGCAGCCACCTGCTCGTCAAGACCAGCGACCCGCGCCGGGCGGCCACGGTCTTCCGGGGGCTGCTCCGTGACATCGCACCCGATCTGCGCCGCGCGAGCGCGAGCGCCGTCGTGGACGTCGACCCGCAGTCCTTCGGCTAGACGGCGGATCCATGTCGAGGAGGCGCGCCGGCGACGGATCGATCATCTACCGTTCCCGCATGGCGCGCGGCCTCGTCATCGTGGACATCCAGAACGACTACTTCCCTGGCGGCCGCCACGAGCTGGTCGGGCCCGAGCAGGCGGCCGAGCGGGCCGCAGCGGTGCTGGCGCGGTTCCGGCAGCGCGGCGAGCCGGTGTTCCATGTGCAGCACGTGTGGGAGGGCGAGGACGCCGCGTTCTTCTCACCCGGCACGCCGGGCGTCGAGATCCATGAGGCGGTTCGGCCCGCGGACGGCGAGCCGGTCGTCCAGAAGGCCCACCCGAACAGCTTCCGGGAGACGGACCTGCTGCGGCGGCTGCGCGATGCGGATGTGACGGACGTCGTGGTGGCCGGGATGATGACCAGCATGTGCGTCGATGCGACCGTCCGTGCCGCGGCCGACCTCGGCTTCGGCTGCACGGTGGTGCACGACGCGTGCGCGACGCTCGACCTCGAGTTCGGAGGCCGCACGATTCCCGCCGCGAGCGTGCACGGCGCCTTCATCGCCGCGCTCGGCGACAGCTACGCGACGGTAACATCCTCGGACGATGTCTGAACAGGCCGAACAGGACGCGGTCGAGCAGCAGGACGGCCCGACCGCCGAGGAGCGGATGGAGTGGCGGATCGCCGCCCTGCGCCTCGTGCGCCAGTTTCCCGACCCGGCCCTCCGCAATGCCGCAAGCCCGGTCGCAACCGTCGATGACGAGGTGCAGCAGCTTGCGGGCCGGATGGTCGACATCATGGAGCGCGCCCACGGCGTCGGCCTTGCCGCGCCGCAGATCGGCGTGCTCCGCCGGATCCTCGTGTATCGGGCGCGCGACGAGGACGAGGCGCACGTCCTCATCAACCCCGAGGTGGTCGAGCGGTCGGACGAGACCGAGGTCGGCACCGAGGGCTGCCTGTCCCTGCTCGGCGGCGAGCTGCAGGTCGCCGTCCCGCGGCACGCCCGCGTCCGGGTCGCCGCACGCGACGAGCACGGCGAGCAGGTCGACCTGGAAGCCGAGGGCTTCGAGGCCCGGGTGATCCAGCACGAGATCGACCACCTGGACGGCGTCCTCATCTTCGACCGTGCGGAGGACGCCGACCGCCGCGAGGCTCTGCGCGAGCTTCGCCTCCGCGCCGGCTGACGTGGACGTCGCGTTCTTCGGCACCTCCGCGTTCGGCGCAGAGGTGCTGCGCAGCCTCGCCGGCCGGGGACGCATCCGGATCGCGACGGTGGTCAGCCAGCCCGACCGGCCGAGCGGCCGCGGGCGTGCGCCTACGCCGCCGCCGGTGGCCGCGGCGGCGCACGACCTGGGCCTGCCGCTGCGCCAGTCCGAGGACGCGAGCGCCGCTCCGCCCCAGGCCGACGCGGGTATCGTGGTCGCGTTCGGCCAGCTGATCCGCGAGCCGCTGCTGCACGCCTACCCGCTGGTGAACCTGCACCCCTCGGCCTTGCCGCGCTGGCGCGGTGCGGCGCCCATCGAGCGGGCGATCATGGCGGGCGACGACCGGACGGCGGTCGCCGTGATCGCGCTCGCCGCCGAGCTGGACGCCGGCCCGATCCTCGCCGAGGAGCCGATCGAGATCGGGCCGGCGGACGACGCCGGCGCCGTGCGGGCACGGGCGCTCGAGCTGGGCGTTCCGCTGCTCGAGCGCGCGCTGCTCGCGCCGCCGGCTCCCAGGCCGCAGGCCGTCGAGGGAGTGACGTACGCGCACAAGATCACGCCGGACGACCGCCCTCTGCGGTGGGCGCGCCCCGCCGTGGAGCTCGACCGGCAGGTGCGGGCCCTCTCCCCTGGGATCGGCGCGCGGGCGCAGCTGGGCGATCGCCCGTGCCTGGTCTGGCGGGCGCGGCCGCTGGACGACGGCCCGCCGGAGGGGCACATCGCCGACGGGCTGGTGGTCGGATGCGGGCGGGGCGCGCTCCAGATCCTCGAGCTGCAGCCGGCCGGCAAGCAGCGGATGGACGCGGCCGCGTATCTGCGTGGGCTCCGTGAGCCGCCGACCCGCGCGGCATGACTCCCGTCGCCCCCGCCCGGCGTGTCGCCTACGAGGTCGTGCGCCGCACCTTCGAGCAGGGCGCGTACGCGGATCGCGCCTTCGCGGGCGCGGCCGGCGCGCTGGATCCCCGCGAGCGACGCCAGGCGATGCGCCTCGCGTTCGGCGCCGTGCAGCGCATGCGCACGGTCGACCACGCGGTCGAGCAGCTTGCGGGGAGGCGCCCGATGCGCCTGCAGGCCGAGCTGCGAAACGCGCTGCGCGTGAGCGGATACGAGGTGCTGTTCTCCGATGCCGTGCCCGCCCGCGCCGCCGTCAGCGAGGGGGTCGAGCTCGCCCGGTCTGTCGCGGGCGGCCGGATCGCCGGGCTCGCGAACGCGGTGCTGCGACGGCTGGCCGACGCCGGTGCCGGCTGGGTCGACGGCCTCCCGCCGCCCTTGCGGCTCTCGTACCCGGACTGGGTGTGGGACGCCTGGGTCGACCTGCTTGGCGAGGAGGGCGCCGCGGCCTGCGGCGACGCGCAGAACCAGCCGCCGGAGCTGTCGCTTCGCGTGAACACGCTGCGTGCGGGCCGGGTCGACCTTGGCGTTCCGGCGCACGAGGTGCCCGGGCTGCCCGAGGCGCTCGTCCTCGACGAGGTGACCGACGTCACCGCGTCCCGCGCATTCGCGTCGGGCGCCGTGTGGCCGCAGTCGCGCTCGTCGATGCGGCCGGGGCGGGTGCTGGCGCCGGAGCCGGGGATGCGCGTGGCCGACCTGTGCGCGGCGCCGGGCGGGAAGGCCGGCCAGCTTGCGGCGCTGATGGAGGATCGCGGGGAGCTCGTGTGCGTCGAGCGTCATGCGGGCCGCGCGGCGGAGCTGGTGCGGACGCTGGAGCGGTTCGGGGCAACCTGCGCGCGCGTCGTGGTCGCGGACGTCGTCGACTTCGCGGGAGGGCCGTTCGACCGCATCCTGCTCGACCCGCCGTGCAGCGGTCTGGGCGTGCTGGCCGGCCGCCCCGATGCGCGCTGGCGCCGGACGCCGGAGGATGCCGCGGAGCTGGCCGCTCTCCAGCGGGCGATGCTGGAGCACGCGATCGGGCTGCTCGCGCCGGGCGGCGTGCTGGTCTACTCGGTCTGCACGCTGCGGCGGGAGGAGTGCGAGGCGATCGCACCCGGCGGCGACTACCTGCTGCCGTACGTCGAGAAGAGCGACGGGTTCTACATCGCTCGCGTCGAGGCCTGAGCGCCTCGGCGGCGGCACGTGCGACGGCACGGTCACGAGCCCGTCACGAAACCGAAATGGCATTCACTCGGCGGCCAAGTGGCCAACCAGGCCGACGCCTCTCTACGCGGCCTCGCGCCGCCCCTCGTACCAGAGCCGCTCGATCTCCTCCGCCGGTACCGGCCGGCCGAACAGGAAGCCCTGCCCGATCCGGCAGCCGTGCTCCACGAGGAAGCGGCGCTGCGGCTCGGTCTCGATGCCCTCGGCCAGCGGCTCCATGCCGACGCCGCGGGCCAGGCGCACGATCGTCTCGGTCAGCGTGACCGAGACGGCGTCGTGCGGGAGGTCGCGCACGAACGAGCGGTCGATCTTCAGCGTTCCCGCGGGCAGGTGGTTCAGCCGCGAGAGCGAGGAGTAGCCCGTGCCGAAGTCGTCGATGGCGAGCGGCATCCCGGCGGCATCGAGCATCTCGAGGATCCGCTCGGTCTCCTCGGGGTTGCCCATCGCGGCCGACTCCGTCACCTCCATCACCAGCTGGCGGGGCTCCACGCCGGCGGCGCGCACCTTCGCCAGCAGCCGCTCGATCAGCCTCGCGTCCCAAAGGCCCGTCGGGAAGTTGAACGAGATGCGCAGCCCGATGCCGCGCGCGCTCCACGCGAGGGTCTGCGCACAGACCTCCGACACGACCCATTCGGTGATCGGCAGGATCAGCCCCGTGCGCTCGGCGACGGGGATGAATGCCGCCGGCGAGATCGGTTCTCCGGTGGGCGGAATCCACCTGATCAGCGCCTCGACGCCGATCGGCCGCCCGTCGTGGAGGTCGACGACAGGCTGGTAGTAGAGCTGGAACTCGTGGCGCTCGATCGCCCGGTGCAGCCGTGAGATGAGCTCGAGCTCGGCGGCGGGCTCGAGGCCGGTGGCGACGTCGCGGCGCCGGCCGGGGCGGGTGCGGAAGCGGTCGACCGTGGCGTGGCGGATGACCGCCTCGCGGTCGGCGCCGTCCTGCGGATAGAGGGCGATGCCGGCGCTTGCGGCCAGATAGACCTCGTCGCCGCGGTAGGTGAACGGCACCGCCAGGAGGTGCTCGAGCCGGCCGACGAGCGCCTCGGCCATCTGCGCCACGTCTCCTTCGACGCGGTGGGTGCCGTCGCCGTCCCCCTCGCCGGTGTCGGCCACGAGCACGAGGAACTCGTCGCCCCCCTGCCGTGCGACGAGCTCCGCGCCGAACGCCGCGTCACGCAGCCGGTTTGCGAACTGGCGCAGGAGCTCGTCCCCGGCGATGTGGCCGAGGCTGTCGTTGATCAACGTGAAGTTGTCGAGGCTGACGAACAGCACGGCCAGGTGCCGCTCGCGGTCGGTGCACCGCGCGATGGCGAGATCCAGCCACTCGCCGAACAGCTCACGGTTCGCCAGACCGGTCAGCTCGTCGTAGCGGGCCAGGTACTGCACCCGCTCCTCCGCACGCCGTCGCTCGGTGATGTCCTGCGAGATGCTGGTCAGCCCGATCACGTTGCCCGACGGGTCGCGCAGGAGCGTCTCGTTGCAGCTGATGATCAGCTCGTCGCCGTCGCGCGTGAGGATCCGCAGCTCGCCGGTCGCCTGGAGCCTGCCCGTCTGCATGGCAGCGTCGAAGCGGTCGCGCAGCTCCTGCCGCGGCGGGGGGAAGAAGGTGTCGAACCAGTCGCGGCCGAGCAGCTCCTCCCGCGACCAGCCGGTCACGGCGAGCAGGTGGTCGTTGCAGAAGGTGATGCGCCCGTCCCGGTCGAGCATGACGGCGATCAGCTGGACGCGCTCGAGGATCTCGCGGAACCGTCGCTCCGACTCCTGCATCTCCTCCTGCGCCTGGCGCCGCGCGGTGACGTCCTCCATGAACCCCTGGCAGAGCATCGGCCTGCCACTCGCGTCGGGGAGGATGCGTGAGTGGTCGCGGATCCAGACGATGCGGCCGTCCTTCGCGAACACGCGGTACTCCATCGTGTGGATCTCCTCGAACGGCTCCTCGAACATCGCCCCCATCACGCGCTCGTGGTCGTCGGGGTGGAGCACCTTGAGGAAGAACCCGCGCTCGGCGCCCCATTCCTCCGGGGTGTAGCCGAGGATCTCGGTCGTCTGGGGGCTGATGAAGATGGAGGTGCTGTACTCGTCCACCGCATCCTCGTAGACGATCAGCGGCAGGCGTTCGACGAGGCCGCGGTAGCGCTCCTCGGCCGTCTCGAGATCGATGACGAGACCGCGCATTCGGCGCCGGTCGAGCAGCAGCCGGCCGACGAACGCCGCGAAGCCGCCGGCGGCGAGCAGTGAGATGAGGCGGCCGTCCGGTCCGCTCGTACCGATGGCCAGAGCCGACAGCGCCGCCACGGCGAGCGCCGGCACGATCGGCATGCGCACATCGGCGCCGGTCGCAGCAGCGCGGCCGCTGCTCCGTATGCGCAGCGCGCCCACTCCGAGCAGCGCGAAGCCGAGCGACCGCGTCGCGTCGGGCACGGTCACCGCCCAGTCTGCGGACAGCGTGGTTCCGGTCGTCACCCACATCGCCGCGAGCGCCACCGCGACCAGGCCGGCGCCCGCGAACGCGTCGCCCTCGAGCGGACGCGCCCGCCGGCGGATCGTCAGGTCGCTCGCCAGAAGCAGCAGCGCCGCATAGCTCGCCGGATACAGGAAGTGCGTGACCACGTCGGCGGCGGCGAGATGGAACGGTGCCGGGTCGCCGGCGATGCTGACCGCCGACACCGCGAGCACGGCCGGCACGATGTCGAGTGCGATCAGCGGGCTGAGGCCGCCGGGCAGCCGGCGCGCGACCCCGCAGGCGGCGATCGCCGCGGTCGCCGACGACATGATCCGAAGCAGCATCGCGCGGTCGCCGGCGATGTCGCCCGGCCATCCGCGGATGACGAGCGACGCGACGAAGACCGCCAGCGCGACCGCCCACAGGATCCAGCCCGCGTCCCGGGTGCGCCGCGCGATGCGACCGCAGACCGCGAGCGCGGTGATGCTCGTGACCGACATGAGCGCCAGATCGGCGGAGGACGGGTGCGGGAGCGAAGCCACGACTACCGGTTCATCGGCCGGTCGGCGACGGTGTTTGAGTGCGGCGGCGGGGCGATGTCGCCGCCCGGCGGCCGCTTCACTATCCTGACGGCGCATGCGGGAATGGCCGTCAACCGTCGAAGTCGCGCCGTCGATCCTGTCGGCGGATTTCGGCCGCATGCGCGAGCAGGTCGGCGAGGTGCTGGATGCGGGGGCGCGCGTGATCCACATCGACGTCATGGACGGGCACTTCGTCCCGGTGATCACGTTCGGCCCCAAGATGGTCGAGGACGTCGCCGGGCTGATCCACGACCGCGGCGGCTTCGCGGACGTGCACCTGATGATCGAGCAGCCCGAGCGTCACATCGACCAGTTCGCGGCGGCCGGCGCGGACAGCCTGACCGTGCACGTCGAGACCTGCCCGCACTTGCACAGCACCCTGCAGGCGATCCACGAGCTCGGCTGCCGGGCGGGGGTCACCCTCAACCCGGCAACGCCGGTGGCGGCGATCTCGGAGGCGGCGCGGTACGCCGACGTGCTGCTGTGCATGTCGGTCAATCCTGGGTTCGGCGGGCAGGCGTTCATCCCGGCGACGCTCGACCGTCTGCCGCTGATGCGCGACCTCGCCTCGATGCGTCCGAACGCTGTGCAGGTCGAGGTCGACGGGGGCGTCCACACCGGCACGATCGCCGACGTGCACGAGGCCGGCGCGAACATCATGGTTGCGGGCTCGGCGATCTTCTCCGCACGCAGCCCGGCCGACGCGTACCGCGAGCTGGCCGCCCTCGTGGCCAGCCCGGCACGGGCCTGACGCATGGAGGCGGCCGACCGGGCGCTGCTCGAGCGGTGCCTGGAGCTGGCCGAGCGCGGGGCGCGGACCGCGGCGCCCAATCCGCTCGTCGGATGCGTGCTCGTCCGTGACGGCGTCGTCATCGGCGAGGGCTGGCACGAGCGGCCGGGACAGCCGCACGCCGAGGTGAACGCCCTGCGCGCAGCGGGCGACGCTCGCGGCGCGACGGCGTACGTCAGCCTGGAGCCGTGCGCGCACCACGGGCGCACGCCGCCGTGCGCGGACGCGCTGGTGGACGCGGGCGTCGTCCGGGTGGTCGTCGCCGCCGTCGATCCCGACCCGCGCACGAACGGCCGCGGTGCCGCCCGCCTGCGAGAGGCCGGAGTGGAGGTGGAGGCGGCCCCGTCGGACGTCGAGCTGTCGGCGATGCTGCAGAACGCCGCGTTCCGCACGCTCGTGCGGCTGGGCCGCCCGCATGTCACGTACAAGGCGGCGGTCAGCCTGGACGGCCGGACAGCGACGGCCGCCGGCGAATCGCGGTGGATCTCGTCGGCCGAGAGCCGGCGGCTCGTGCATGAATGGCGCGCGCGGTCGTCGGCGGTGGCGGTCGGAGCAGGAACGGCGCGCTCGGACGACCCGATGCTGACCGCTCGCGACTGCGACCCGCCCGCCGACCGCCAGCCGGTGCGGGTGGTGTTCGACCGGGGGGCACGCCTGCCGCTCGACTCGGCGCTCGTGCGGAGCGCCGGCGCCGTGCCGGTCGTCGTGGTGTGCGATCCCGGCGCACCGGGGGCAGCCGGCCTTGCGGCAGCCGGGGTCGACGTCGTCGAGGCGGACGGCCTGGCCGCCGGACTCGCCGCACTCGGCCTGCGCGAGCTCTCGTCGCTGCTCGTCGAAGGGGGAGCGACGCTGGCGGGTGCCCTGCTGGCGGACGGCCTCGTCGACCGCCTGGCGGTGTTCGTGGCCCCGCTGCTGCTCGGCGACGGGCCGGGCATCGCGGCCGGCTGGGCGGCCGGGGATCTGGCGAGCGCACCCCGCGCGGTCTCGATGCGGTCCCGGGCGGTCGGGCCGGATACGCTGCTGGTGGCAGAGCTGCACGAGAACTGAGGGTCGATGTTCACCGGGATCGTGGTCGAGCAGGGTGAGGTGCTGGAGCCGCCGCCGCGGCTGGTGCTCCGCGCGCCGGCGACGGCGGCCGGAGCGGCGATCGGCGACTCGGTCGCCATCGACGGCTGTTGCCTCACGGTGGTGGAGATCGACGGCGACCGGCTCAGCTTCGACGCTGTGCCCGAGACGCTCCGCCGCACGACGCTCGGGCGTCTTGCTGCCGGCGCCACGGTGAACCTCGAGCCGGCCCTGCGGGCGGGCGACCGGATGGGCGGGCATCTCGTCCAGGGCCACGTCGACGGGGTCGGTGCGCTGGTCTCGGCGGTTCCCGAGGCGGACGCGGTGAACATGACGTTCCGCGCGCCCGAGCAGGTGCTGCGCTACGTGATCGAGAAGGGGTCGATCGGCGTGAATGGCGTCAGCCTGACCGTCACGGCGTTCGACGACGAGACGTTCTCGGTGTCGGTGATCCCGCACACGCGCGCGGTGACCAACCTCGGCCGTCTCGGGCCTGAGGACGAGGTGAACCTCGAGGCCGACCTGTTCGGCAAGTACGTCGAGCGGATGCAGGCCGGTCGGGTGTTTCAGGCCCGGTGATACCCTGGGGCCGATGACCGTGGACGAGCGCTACAAGGAGCTGTATCCCGACCTCGACGGGTCGCCGTTCGCGTCCATCGAGGATGCGGTCGAGGACGTCCGCGCCGGCCGGATGGTCGTTGTGGTCGACTCGCCCGACCGCGAGAACGAGGGCGACCTGGTCATGGCCGCGGAGTGCGTCACCCCCGAGGCGATCAACTTCATGGCCCGCCACGCCCGCGGCCTGATCTGCCTCACGCTGACACCGGAGCGGTGCGACGAGCTCGGCCTGCAGATGATGACCCGCGACAACCGCACGCCGTTCGAGACCGCCTTCACGGTGTCGATCGAGGCGCGCACCGGTGTCTCGACGGGCATCTCGGCCGCTGACCGCGCGCACACGATCCGCGTCGCGGTCGACCCGTCCACGGTGCCCGGCGATCTGGTCGAGCCGGGGCACGTGTTCCCGCTGCGCGCGCGGCCGCATGGCGTGCTCGAGCGGACCGGCCAGACCGAGGCGTCGGTCGACCTGGCGAGGCTGGCCGGCTTCGCGCCTGCGGGCGTGATCTGCGAGGTGATGAACGAGGACGGCACGATGGCGCGCGTGCCAGACCTCGTCGCGTACTGCGCGGAGCACGGGCTGAAGATGATCACCGTGGCAGACCTGATCGCCTACCGGCACCGGCGCGAGAAGCTGGTCGAGCGGATCGCGAGCGCCCAGATGCCGACCCGCTATGGCGACTTCATCTCGCACGGCTACCGCTCGATGATCGACGGTCAGCACCACGTCGCGCTGGTGATGGGCGACGTGGCGGGGGCGGAGGACGTGCTCGTGCGCGTCCACTCCGAGTGCGTGACCGGCGACGTCTTCCACTCGCTGCGGTGCGACTGCGGCGAGCAGCTGGAGCGGGCGCTCGCCCAGATCGCGCGCGAGGGGAGCGGGGTGCTGCTCTACCTCGCACAGGAGGGCCGCGGCATCGGCCTGCTGAACAAGCTTCGCGCCTACGAGCTGCAGGAGCAGGGACTCGACACGGTGGATGCGAACCTCGCCCTGGGCCTGCCGGTCGATTCCCGCGACTACGGGATGGGGGCGCAGATCCTGGCTGATCTCGGGCTGTCGACGATCCGGGTTCTGACGAACAATCCGAAGAAGATCATCGGGCTGGAGGGCTACGGGCTGACGGTCACCGAGCAGGTCGCGATCGTCGCCGAGCCGAACCCCGTGAACGCGAGCTACCTCCGCACGAAGGTCGAGCGGATGGGGCATACCATCACGCACCAGGGCCTGCGCATCGAGGAGGGCGAGGGAGTGCCTGCGCCGTTCACCGAGGGGCCGTTCGGGCCGTGAGCCAGTTCGGCGTCGGCACCCTGGAGGTGCCTGACGGCTGCACGGTGCTGGCCGGCCGGCAGGGCGACGAGCTGGACGTCGCGGTGGTGGCGTCGCGGTTCAACGCCGAGATCGTGCAGCGGCTGCTGGACGGCGCGGTGGAGGAGCTGGAATCGCAGGGCGTGCCGCGAGAGCGCATCAGCGTCGTGCTCGTCCCCGGGGCGTTCGAGCTGCCGATCGCGTGCCGGCGGCTGGCGATGGCCGGCGGGCACCACGCCGTGGTCGCGCTCGGGTGCGTGATCCGCGGCGAGACGCCGCACTTCGACTATGTCTGCGCCGAGGCAGCCCGCGGCGTCGGCGAGGCGGCGGCGGTGAGCGGCGTCCCCGTGACGTTCGGCGTGATCACCGCGAACACGCTCGAGCAGGCGCAGGCGCGCTCCGGGGGCGCGCACGGCAACGCGGGCGCATCCGCCGCTGCGGCCGCCGTCGAGATGGCGTCACTGCTGCGAACGCTGCCGCGGCCGCGGTAACGCACGAGCGCAACGCGCCCGCAACATCCACGTGGAACGACCGTTCGGATCACGCGGCTGCGACGGGCTCGCAACGGCCACCTGGTACGACTTGGTCTCCAATAATTGGGGTGGGGGCGGCGAGCGGCGCAACCGAGCGGTTGGCGATCACGCGGGTGCAACGCGGGTGCAACTGCCACGCGGTACGGCTTGGTCTCCAATGATTGGGGTGGGGCAGGGAGCGGGCTCGACCGAGCGGTTGGCGATCACGCGGGTGCAACACGGACGCAACGGACGCCTGGTACGACGTGGTCTCCAATGCCTGCGGCGAGGGTAGGCTCGGACGCGCGAACGCCGCCGCGCGGTCCCCCGCTACACGCGCGAGCGCGTCTCGGGCAGCGGCGTCAGGATGCCGCCGAGCTGCTCGCGCAGGTGCTCGAACGCCGGCGGCAGCGACAGCCGCTCGCCCAGGTGCTCGAGCGGCTCGTCGGTCGCAAACCCCGGCCCGAGCGTCGCGATCTCGAAGAGCACGCCCGCAGGCTCACGGAAGTAGACCGACCGGAAGTAGAACCGGTCGATCACCGGTGTCGGGTGGAACCCGGCTGCCGCAACGCGCTGCTGCCAGGCCTCGTGGTCCTCGACCGTCGACGACCACGCGACATGGTGAACCGTGCCGGCGCCGGGGATGCCGGCCGCTACACGGTCGACGATGCGATCGTAGAACCCGCCGCGTGCGTCGCCGCGCGCCTCCCACCGCGCCTCACCGGTGTGCTCGAACCCGAGCGTCTCCTCCAGCAGGCTGCGCCCGCGCTCGAGGTCACCGGCGATCATGCGGACGCCGGCGAAGCCCTGGAGCGCGTGCTCGGCCGGGATGTCCGGCGCCTCGGCCGCCAGCGGCGCGTCCGGCCCATCGTAGAGCTCGACCTCCAGCCCGAGCCCCTCCGGATCCTCGAAGCGCAGCCCGCCCTCGTGACGCTCCGGCGAGGCGTCCTCGGCTGCCATGCGCGCCTCCCAGAAGTCCAGCGCCTCCTGCGACGCGACGCGCCACACGATCGAGCCCACCATGCCGCGACCTGCGCGCCCGCGCCGGGCGGTCGGGTACTCGAAGAACGTGATGTCGGCGCCCGCGCTGGCGCGATCGTCGGCGTAGAACAGGTGGTAGACGGTCGGGTCGTCCTGGTTGACCGTCTTCTTCACCATCCGCAGGCCCAGCGCGCGCGTGTAGAAGTCGACGTTCCGCGGTGCGTCGGCGGTGATGCAGGTGATGTGGTGGATGCCTTCGAGCTTCACGAGGCGCTCCTCCGCGGGATCACACCGCCTTGGTGACGCGCCCGCTCTTCAGGCAGCGCGTGCACACGTACGCCCGCGTCGGCGACCCGTCGAGCAGGATGCGGATGCGCTGCAGGTTCGGATCGAACCGCCGCTTGGTGGCGACCATCGAGTGACTCCGGTTGTTGCCGAAGCCCGGCTTCTTCGCGCAGATCACGCAGACTCGGGACACGCAGACGATCCTTTCCGGACTGGAACGCCGGGGAGTATAGCCCGCAACCGGAGGCCCCGGCCGCACGTCATAGAGTCGATGAGCAGGGCACAGCTGATCGCCGTGCCGGACACCGGCGAGGTGACCGGGGAGCTGGTCGTCCCCAACGAGGTGATCGCGCAGATCGTCGGCCTGACGGTGCTCGAGTGCTATGGGGTGGTCGGCATGGCGGCGACCAGCCTCAGCCAGGGCGTGGCGCGCCTGCTCTCGCGCGAGCGCATCACGCAGGGCGTGGGTGTCCGCCGCGAGGGCGACACCCTGGCCATCGACCTGTACATCGTCGTCGAGTACGGCCTCAACCTGGCGGAGGTCGCGACGAACGTGCGCTCGCGGGTCAAGTACATGGTGGAGAAGCTGACCGGCATCCCGGTGGGCGCGCTGCAGATCCACATCCAGGGCGTCAAGCGGACGACATGACCCCCCGCGAACGCGCGCTCGCGCTGGCGCGGGGAGGGCAGGCGGCGCTCGAGGCGAACCGGCGCCGCATCGACGACCTCAACGTCTACCCCGTGCCCGACGGCGATACCGGCTCGAACCTGACCGACACCGCGGCCCGCCTGGCCGAGGGGCTCGCCGCACACGCCGGCGAGGACGATCGCGCCGCCATCGCCCGCGCTGCCACCCGCTCGGCGCTGATGGGCGCCCGCGGCAACAGCGGCGTGATCCTCTCGCAGATGATCCGCGGGTTCGCCGAATCGCTCGGCGCCGAGCCCGAGCCGGTCACTCCCGCGGGCGTTGCGCGCGCGTTCCGCTCGGCCTCGGACGCCGCGTACGGCGCCGTGCGCCAGCCGGTGGAGGGGACGATGCTGACAGCCATCCGGCGCATGGCCGAGCGGGCGGAGGCGACCGCCGGCGCCGGGGTCGACCAGCAGTTGGCGGCGGTGCTCGAGGCCGGCGACGACGCGGTCCGCGACACGCGCGAGATGCTGCCTGTCCTTCGTGACGCCGGGGTGGTGGACGCCGGCGCGGCCGGCCTCGTCGAGTTCGTCCGCGGCGCGATCGCCGGGCTGGAAGACCGGGATGCACCCGCGAGCCCCCGGCTGGAGGCCGTGCCGCTGCCCGTGGTCGCCGCGGTTCACGTCGACGACTCCGGGTTCCGCTACTGCACGTCCTTCCTGGTCGACGCCGAGAGCCTCGACGGCCGCCTGCTCGAGCGCGAGCTGGAGCCGCTCGGCGACTCGCTGCTGGTGGTCGGCGAGGCGCCGACGCTCAAGGTGCACATCCATACCGACGACCCGGGTGCGGCGCTGTCGGTGGCGGTGCGTGTCGGTGCGCTGTCGCAGGTCGACATCAACGACATGCACGAGGGGATCCGCGAGCGGTCGCTGCGGCTGCTCCAAGCGTCGCCCATAGCGAGCGAACGGCGCACCCCGGCCCTGGCCGTGGCGGCATCGGCCGACGGCGTGCTCGCGGCCTTCCGCGATGCGGCGCCGGGAACCGACATCGTCCGGGCCGGCTCCTCCGGCAACCCCAGCGCCGGCGAGATCGCGGGTGCCATCGACGCGGCGGGCGCCGCCGCGGTGCTCGTCTTTCCGAACAACCCGAACGTGGTGCTCGCCGCCGAGCACGCCGCCACGGTCGGCGACAGGACGGCCCGTGTCGTGCCGACCCGGTCGCCCGCCGCGGGGCTGGTGCTGGCGCGGCAGCTCGACCCCGCCGAGAGCCTCGACGCGAACGCCGACCGCCTCACCGCGATCAACGTCGGGCTGCGCTGCGGCGACGTCGTGGCCGCCGCGCGGGACGCGCGGATGGACGGCGTGGCCGTCTCGGCCGGGGAGTTCATGGCGGTGGTGGAGGGCCGGCTCGTATCCGCCCATGCGCAGATCGCGGAGGCCTGCACCGCGCTGCTCGAGCAGCTCGCCGACGGCGCGGGGGAGGTCACCATCCTGCTCGGCGAGGGCAGCGAGCAGCTCACCCGCGGATGGTTCGACGGCGTCGTTGCGACCCGGCCGGGCATCACCGTCACCGAGATCCCCGCCGGCCAGCCGCTCTACCCCGTGATGGCCTGCGCCGCTCCACCCGAGGCATCCGTCGCGAGGCCGCGCCGCGCCGACGTCGTCCTGCGCGCCGAGACCACCGCGATCGTTCTGGACTCGACCGCCGACATCGCCGACCCGCCCGCGCGCCACGCCAACTGGGCCATGGTGCCGCTCACCGTCAGCTTCGGCGGCGAGGTGTTCCGCGACTACGTCGACATCACCCCCGAGCGGTTCTACGAGCGGCTCCGTGACGCGCGTGAGCTGCCGCGCACCGCCGCACCGTCACCCGGCGCGTGGACGGAGGAGTTCGAGCGCCTCGCCGGCTACGACCGGATCCTGGTGCTGCCCGTCTCGAGCCGTGTCTCCGCAAGCTCGCAGAGCGCCGAGATCGCAGCCCGGGACGCCGATCCGACCGCCGGACGGATCCGCGTGCTCGAGACCGAATCCGTGTCGCTCGGAACGCTCCTGCTCGCGGAGGGGCTGCAGCGCCTGCTCGTCCGGGGCGTGCCCGAGAATGAGCTGATGGCGTGGTTCGAGGGCGCCCGCTCCCATCTCGGCGTGGTCTTCTCGGTGGAGACGCTCACCTACCTGCAGCGCGGCGGGCGGATCGGCCGTGCGCAGGCGATGGTCGGAGGGATGCTGGGCGTCCGGCCGATCCTGACGCTGCGCGAGGGCGAGGTGGCGCCGCTGCGCCGCGTCCGCGGGAGGCGTCGGGCGCTGCGCGAGTTCGAGCGCTTCCTCGTCGAGCGCGCGCACGGCTCCGACGTGCACGTAGCGGTCGTCCACGCCGCCGCGCCGGCGGCCGCCGACGAGCTGGTCGCGATGGTGCGCCGCGCCGCGCCGCGGGCGGTGATCGACCACGTGGGACAGCTCGGCGCCGTGGTCGGGACGCACGGCGGCCCAGGGACGCTCGGCATGGCCGTCCTGGCGCAGCCGTGACCTCGCCTCGCGCGTTCGGCGGAGCGGTTCTCGACGGACGGTTCCCCGAGCCGAAGACGGCGCCCCGCCCGTCGCACCTCGCCGCCCCTCCGGCGCCCGACAGCCGGACGCGCGGGCTGCTTCGCGGGCTGCGGCCGCGTCCGGTGCTTGACGTCGGCGACCTGCTCGAGGACGTGCCCTTCCGCCACGACGACTTCCGCGAGGCGAGCAGGCTCGCCGACCTGCCCATCGGCGAGGAGGCGACCGTCGAGGTGACCGTCGAAGGAATTCGCGTGCGTCCGACGCGCCGCCGCAACCTCGTCATCGTCGAGGCCCGCGTCCGCGACGAGTCCGGGCCGGGCGTCGTCGTGTGGTTCAACCAGAGGTATCTGGCCCAGCAGCTGAAGCCGGGGATGCGGCTGTCGATCCGCGGCGAACGGCGGGGCACCGTGGGCGCCGAGATCGCGGCCAAGCGCCACGAGGTGCTCGACGGCGACGACCGCGTCCGGCACACCACCGGACTGGTGCCGGTCTACCACTCGTCCGAGAAGCTCACGAGCCGGCGCATCGGCGAGCTCGTCACCGCGCAGCTGCCCCATGCCGGCGACGTGCCCGACGCGCTGCCGGCCGCGATGCGCGCGCGTCGGGGACTGCCGCTCCGCCGCGACGCGCTGGTTGCGAGCCACCGGCCGCGTGCGCTCGAGGACGCGGTGGCCGCCGGACGCCGGCTCGCATTCGAGGAGCTGTTCCTGCTCCAGGCCGGGCTGATCAGCCATCGCCGCGAGCTCGAGCGCACGACGATCGCCCGTGCGCTCGGGCGGCCGGGCGACCTCAGCGAGCGGTTCCGGACATCCCTGCCGTTTCAGCCGACGGGTGCGCAGGATCGCGCCATGGCGGAGATCGACGCCGACCTCGACCGCAGCGTGCCGATGCAGCGGCTGCTCCAGGGGGACGTCGGCTCGGGTAAGACGCTGGTCGCGGTGCACACGCTGCTGCGCGCCGTCGAGCGCGATGGGCAGGGAGCGATGATGGCGCCGACCGAGACGCTCGCCAGCCAGCACCTGCTCGGAGTGTCGGCGCTGTGCGAGCCGCTCGGCGTCCGGGTCACACCGCTGATGCAGGCGATGCCTGCGCGGGAGCGTCGCGCCGCGCTGCAGGTGATCCAGTCGGGCGAGCCGCAGCTGGTGGTCGGCACGCATGCGCTGATCCAGGACGCGGTCGTGTTCGGCAGGCTGGAGGTCGCCGTGGTCGACGAGCAGCACCGGTTCGGCGTCGAGCAGCGCCAGGCACTGGAGGCGAAGGCGCGGGCCTCGGGCCATGCTCCGCACGTCCTGCACATGACCGCCACGCCGATCCCGCGGACGCTTGCGCTGACCGTGTACGGGGATCTGGACGTGTCCGTGCTGGACGAGCTGCCTCCCGGGCGGCGGCCGGTCGTGACCCGGCTCGTCCCGAGGGCGCGCCGCGACGAGGTGTTCGCGCGGATGCGGCGGCTGCTCGGCGAGGGGCGCCAGGCGTACGTCGTCTGCCCGCTGGTCAGCGAGTCCGAGACCGATCAGGCAGCAGCTGCCGAGACCGAGGCCGAGCGGCTCCGCACGGGCGAGCTGGAGGGCCACCAGGTCGCGTTCATGCACGGCCAGATGCCGGCTGCGGAGCGCCGTGCGGTGATGGAGCGGTTCCGCGCGGGCGACGTGGCGGTGCTGGTTGCGACGACCGTGATCGAGGTTGGCGTGGACGTCCCCAACGCGGTGATCATGGTGATCGAGGAGGCCGACCGTTTCGGCCTCGCCCAGCTGCACCAGCTGCGCGGACGGGTCGGGCGCGGGGGGCACGAGAGCTTCTGCATCCTGCTCGCGGACCCGGTCGGGGACGACGCCGTGACGAGGCTGGCCGCGATGGTGCGGACGTCGGACGGGTTCGAGCTGGCCGAGGTCGATCTCGAGCTGCGTGGAGAGGGCAGCCTGCTCGCGGCGAGGCAGAGCGGCATCCCCGACCTCCGGCACGCCCGCCTGTCACAGCACCGGCGGCTGGCGCAGCAGGCGCGGGACGAGGCGAAGCGGTTCCTCGACGCCGATCCCGACCTGCGCTCGCCGGAGGCGGCCGTCATGGCCGAGGAGGCGCGGCGGATGTTCGGGGAGGACGTGGACTGGCTGACGCGGGCGTAGGGGCCGCGTGATCCGGGGCATTGACGCCTGCGTGGGGGCGTGGCCACTTGGCCGCCGAGTGAATGACATTTCGGTTTCGTGACGCCCACTTGACCCCCGCGTCACTCCCACCGCCTCACGCGACCCATCCCCGGTAGCGCACCACCGGCCGCGTCTCGTCGCCCGTCGGGTACTCGTCGCGCGCCCCGTCGGCCCGCCATCCCAGCCGCTCGTAGAACGCCCGTGCGTCCATGTTCGCCTCCAGCGTCCACAGCGTGGCCTGCTCGAACCCGAGCGCTGCCAGCCGCTCGACGCACGCCGCCAGCAGCGCTCGCCCGACTCCCTGCCGCCACCACGCCTCGTCCACGTAGATGGCACCGACCTCGGCGACTCGCGGGCCCGCGTCGTCGTCCCGCGATCGCCCGGCGGTGGCGAAGCCGATCACCCCGCCGCCGTCGGCCTCGGCGACCACCGCCACATCCACGGCCGTCAGCACCTCGGGCCAGCGCGCCGCCCGCTCGGCCGGGTCGAGCGCGTCGAGCACGGCCCGGGGGATCAGCCTGCCATACGCCGCCCGCCACGATGCGACGTGCACCTCGCCGACCGGCATCGCGTCCTCGACCGCCGCGTCGCGGATGCTCCAGCCCATGTCGCCACCCTATCCGGTAGCCTCGGCGCCATGGCCGAGCCGATCACGCCGGAACAGAAGCGGCAGCTCGCGGTCGATCTCTTCAACGAGGTCTGGCGGATGATGGAGCAGCCGGATCGCACGGCCGCCGACGACGATCGCATGCTCCACGCGGCGCACGCCTCGCGCTCGCTGTGGGGCGAGATCGGGCGCCCCGAGAACCTCGCGCGCGGCGAGTGGCAGGTATCCCGCGTCTACACGGTGCTCGACCGCGGCGAGCCGGCACTGCACCATGCCCGCCGCTGCCTCGCGATCTGCACGGAGCACGGGATCGGCGACTGGGACCTGGCGTATGCGCACGAGGCGCTTGCTCGGGCGTACGCGGTCGCCGGCGACGGCAAGCAGGCGCTCGCGAGCCGGCGCGATGCGGAGGCGGCCGCCGAGCAGATCGCAGACGAGCACGATCGCGAGCACCTCGAGCGAGACCTGCAGACGCTTCCCCTGTGAGGATCGTCGCCGGGGAGCGCAAGGGCGCGCGGCTCGATGCGCCGCCTGGCCGGGACACCCGCCCGACGTCCGACCGGCTCCGCGAGGCGCTGTTCTCGGTGCTCGGCGATGTCGCCGGCCTTCGCGTCCTCGACGCGTTCGCGGGGAGCGGCGCGCTCGGGCTCGAGGCGCTCTCCCGCGGTGCCGGCCATGCGGTCTTCTGCGAGACGTCGACCACCGCGCTGCGCGCGCTGCGCGCCAACGTCGAACGCCTCGGGTACGGGCCGCGCACCGAGATCCGCCGCCAGGACGCGCGCCGCCGGATGGCGGCCGACGCCCGCGCGGGCACCGCTTACCAGTTGCTCCTGCTCGACCCGCCTTATAGGATGCTGGCCGCCTTGCAAGTGCACTTTTCCCTGCATCTGCCCACGTTACTGGTTCCGGACGGGCTCGCGGTGATCGAGAGCGCGGCCGCCGAGCCGCCGCTCGAGCTGCCGCTCGCGGTCGAGACGACCCGTGTGCAGGGCGGTGCCCGGCTGACGGTCTACCGCAATGCCTGAGCGCGTCGCCGTCTGCCCGGGCACGTACGACCCCGTCACCGTCGGCCACCTCGACATCATCGAGCGCACGGCCGAGGTGTTCGACCGAGTGGTCGTCGGCGTCGTCCGCGCGCCCCGGCACAAGCAGACCATGTTCTCGCTGGAGGAGCGGATCGAGTTCATCGAGGCCTCACTGGGCGGCCGCGACACCGTCACGGTGGCGGGCTTCTCGAACCTCGTGGTCGAGTTCGCGCGCGAGCACGGCGCCCGTGCGATCGTGAAAGGACTGCGGGCCGTCAGCGACTTCGAGTGGGAGCTGCAGATGAACCAGCTTAACCGTGGGCTGGCCCCGGAGATCGAGACGCTCTACATGATGAGCTCCCCCAAGTACAGTTTCCTGTCGTCACGCGGCGTGCGCGAGATCGCCTCCTTCGGCGGCGCCGTGGCAGAGTACGTACCTGAGCAGGTCGCCCGTCGCCTCGCCGAGATGCAGGCCGCCGGCGCCATCTGACCCGTGTGAGGAGAATCCGTTGGACGTTCTGGTGTTGATCGACAAACTGGATGAGCTGGTGGCCACGGCCAAGAACGTGCCGATGACCGACCAGGTTCGCATCGACCGCGAGGAGCTGTTCGAGATCATCGACCAGATGCGTTCCACGATCCCCGAGGAGATCAAGCAGGCCCGCTGGATCGTCAAGGAGCGCCAGGAGATGCTGGCCGAGGCGAAGCGCGAGGCGGAGCGGCTGATCAGCGAGGCGCGCGACCAGGCGCAGCGCGAGGCGAGCCAGCAGGAGGTCGTCAAGCTGGCCGAGCGCCAGGCGCACGAGCTGCTCGAGCAGGCCCGGGTGAGGGAGCGCGAGACGCGCCTCGGCGCCGAGGACTACGCCGACGGCATCCTCGAGAACCTCGAGGTCAACCTCGGCAAGTTCCTCGCCGCCGTGCAGCGCGGGCGCGAGCAGCTCGCCGCCCGCGACGGAGACCAGACCGGCCCGGGCACGGCCGGGTTCGACGCCACGGGGTAGCCGGTGCTCGATCTGAGCAGCCTTCGCCTCGCGCCGGGCGACGTCCGGCATGAGCACGCGGACGTGCCGGCGCAGCCGCTCGCGCTCGGCGGCCAGACGTATGCCGTGACGCCGGACCCCACCCCGGCCGAGATCGACGTGCAGGCGGCCAACGGCGGCCTCTACCTGAAGCTGGCGTTCTCGGCCCACGTCGAGGGTCCCTGCTTTCGCTGCCTGGAGCCTGCCCAGGTCGACGTGGACGTGCGCGTCTCCGAGTACCACTCCACCGACCCCTCGGAGCAGGACGAGGAGCTGTCCTCCGACTACGTCGAGGGCCACCAGCTGGACGTGGAGCGGTGGCTCCGCGACTCGCTCGTGTTCGCGCTCCCGGAGAAGATCCTCGACCGCGAGGACTGCGCCGGCCTGTGCCCGCATTGCGGCCAGCGGCTCGAGCCGGGGGTGCCGCACGACTGCCAGGGGGAGCAGCCGGACAGCCGCTGGGACAAGCTGCGCGACCTGCTATAACCCACTCGCTATGGCCGTACCCAAGAAGAAGACCTCCAAGGCCCGCCGTGACAAGCGCCGCGCGACGCACAAGATCTCGAGCCCGTCGCTGACCGTGTGCCCGCACTGCCACGCGCCGGTGCGGCCGCACCACGTCTGCGCCAACTGCGGGCAGTACCGCGGGCGCGAGGTCGAGCCCCTGGCCGACGTCGCCCCGGGCGCGTAGCGGCCCATGAGCGAGGTCACCATCGCGCTCGATGCGATGGGAGGTGACCGGGGCCCGGCGGAGCTCGTGGCCGGAGCCGCCGAGGCGGCCTCGGAGGGTGTGCGCGTGCTGCTGTGCGGCCGCGAGCAGGAGCTGCGCGAGATCGTGCGCGATGCGGGCGACCCGGACGGGCTGGAGGTGGTCGACGCGCCCGACGTGATCGACTTCCACGACGAGCCGGCGGCAGCGGTGCGCGCCCGGCCGGCATCGTCGATGGTGACGGCCTGCCGGCTGGTGCGCGAAGGGCGTGCGGGCGGTGCCATCTCTGCCGGGTCGACCGGTGCGATGCTGGCCGCGTCGCTGCTGACGATGGGGCGCATCCGCGGGGTGCACCGGCCCGCCGTGGCCGCCCCGCTCCCGGCACACGGCACGCCCTGCATCCTCCTCGACGCGGGCGCCAACTCCGAATCGCGCCCCGAGAACCTGCGCCAGTGGGGAGTGATGGGCGCGATCTTCGCCGAGGAGGTGCTGGGTGTCGCATCGCCGCGTGTGGGGCTGCTGTCCGTCGGCGAGGAGGCGTCCAAGGGGCCCCCGGAGATCGTCGAAGCCCATCGGCTGCTGAAGGAGTCGGGCATCGACTTCGCCGGGAACATCGAGGGCCGCGACGCGCTGTCGGGCGACGTGCAGGTGATCGTGTCGGACGGCTTCTCCGGCAACGTCCTGCTGAAGGGCCTCGAGGGCGCAGGCAAGATGCTGATGCGGGAGCTGCGCGACGCAGCACGCTCGAGCCGCCGTGCGAAGCTGGGCGCGCTGCTGCTGCTGCCCGCGCTGCAGGGCATGCGCGAGCGGATCGATCCCGAGACCTATGGCGGCGCCTACCTGCTGGGGGTGCGCGGCATCTCGGTGATCGCCCACGGGAACAGCAGCCGCCGCGCGATCCGCAACGCCGTCCGCGTCGCGGCGGTGGGCGCCGAGCACGACATCGTCGGCAGGATGGCGCAGCGGCTGGGCGGCGGGGCTCCCGGGTCCGACTTGCAGGACGGCGATCCGGTCAATACAGTCCCGCACGTTCGGAAGTCGGAGATTGGAGAGACTGCACCATGAATCGTGACGAGGCGCTGGAGCGAGTCCGCGGAATCCTGGTGGAGCAGCTCGGTGTGGACGAGGATCAGGTGACCGAGGAAGCGTCCTTCCAGGGCGACCTCGATGCCGATTCGCTCGACCTGGTCGAGCTGATCATGGAGCTCGAAGACCAGTTCGGGGTCAAGATCTCCGACGAGGACGCGCAGAAGATCGAGACGGTCGGCCAGGCGGTCGACTACGTCACGACCAACGCCTGAGGCGCACGCGCCGGATCGCGGTCTCCGCGAGCTGATCGAGGCGCTGCCGCCCGGCTACCGGCGCGCTGCCTTCGCGCACGCATCGTGGGTGTCCGAGCGCAACCGCTCCTACGAGCGGCTGGAGTTCCTCGGCGACAGCGTGCTCGGGCTGTCGATCGCCCGTCATCTCTACGAGCGCCTGCCGGAGAGCCGTGAGGGCGAGCTTGCGCGCGTGCGGGCCCATGTCGTCTCGCGGTCGAGCTGTGCGGTGGTGGGGCGCGATCTCGGGCTCGGCGAGCTGCTGGTGCGCGAGGCGGCCGGCCAGGAGCCGGAGGCGGCCGTCGCGGCGCCCGGCCTGGCCGCATCGCAGACGGTGCTGGCCGAGCTGGTGGAGGCGACGATCGGCGCCTGCTTCCTGGCATTCGGGCTGGATGCCGTCGCCCCGGCGATCGTCGATGCCTTCGCAGGCCGCATCGAGTACGCCCTGGCGGGGCACGTCGACCACAAGACCGTCCTGCAGGAGGAGCTGGCACGTCAGGGGCGCTCTGTAACCTACGCGCTGATCGAGACCACCGGCCCGGATCACGACCGACGCTTCACCAGCGTCGCGACCGTGGACGGGGCGGAGCTGGGCAGGGGCTCGGGCGGGAGCAAGAAGGCGTCCGAGCAGGAAGCGGCGCGGGAGGCGCGGGAGCGGCTCTCGCCCGGCGAGTGACGACCGGGAGCGCGCGATGTATCTGAAGACGGTTCGAATGCGTGGGTTCAAGTCGTTCGCGCAGAACGTCGAGCTCCGCTTCGACGAGGGCATCGCCGTGGTGGTCGGCCCCAACGGGAGCGGCAAGTCCAACATCGCCGACGCGCTGCAGTGGGCCATGGCCGTGCAGTCGCCGGCGCAGCTTCGCGCTCCGACCGGGCAGGACGTGCTCTTCGGCGGGTCGGACGGCCGGCCGGCCGCCGGCGTGTGCGAGGTCGAGCTGGTGCTGGACAACGAGTGCGGCACGCTCCCGATCGAGTTCAACGAGGTCTCGGTGATGCGCCGCCTCTACCGCGACGGCGAGAGCGAGTACTTCCTGAACCGCGCCAAGGTGCGCCGCCTGGACGTCCTGGAGCTGCTCTCCGACACCGGCCTCGGCCGCGAGATGCACTCCGTCATCGGCCAGGGAAAGGTCGAGGAGATCCTGCTCAGCAAGCCGCACGAGCGGCGGCGCTTCGTCGAGGAGGCGGCCGGCCTCGGCAAGTACCAGCGGCGCCGCACGCGCGCCGAGGCCAAGCTTGCGCGCGTCGAGAGCGAGCTGGAGCGGGCGCGCGACCTCGAGCGCGAGGTGCGCGCACGGCTGCGCCCGCTGGCGATGCAGGCGACCGCTGCAGAGCGCGCCGCCAAGCTCGGCGCCGAGATCGCGCACGGCAGGGTGGCCCTGCTGTCGTCCGAGCTGGTCGGCGAGCGGGAGCGGGCCGACGGGCTGCGCGCGCGACTCGGCGACGCGACCGGCCGGCAGGCCGAGGTCGAGCAGGCCGCGGCGGCGGTCGCACTGCGACGCGAGGCGGCCGAGCGAGAGCTCGCGGGGCTGGCCGCGGAGCAGGAGCGGGCGGCCAGGGCGTTCTACGCCTACGAGTCCTCGGGCGAGCGGCTGGTGGCCGAGGCGGGGCGCATGGCGGCGTCGATGGCCCGCCTGGAGCGCGGCGCCGGGCGCAGACGCGTCGAGGCCGGCGAGCTGCGACGCCTCGCGGAGCGGTCGCTGGCAGACGCGGCAACGCGCGACGAGGAGGCGGCGGCGCTCGAGGCGGAGGCGGCCGGGATCGGCACCGGAGACGTCGAGGCCGCGGCCGCGGCGTCGGCGACCGCCGAGGGGGCGCTGGCAGCGGCACTGAGCGCGCGCCGGGCGCATGCCGAGGCCGAGGGGCAGGCGGCGAACGTCCGGCGGGAGCTCGAGTCGGCGATCGCTCGCGCGGCGGAGCTGGGCGACCGTGTGAAGGCGCTTCAGTCTCAGGCCGCCTCCTCGACCGGGCAGCTGCACGCGGCGGATGCGGAGGCCGCGTCGCTGGCCGAGCAGCTCGCCGCCGCGCGGATGGAGCTGGCCGACGCCGAGCAGGGCGCCCAGGCGCTCGAGGGGGACGCGGAGACCGCACGCGACGCGGAGCGCGCGGCCCGGACGGCCGCCGCGGCGGCCGCGGACGATGTCGAGCGCGCGGCCGCGCGGCTGCAGGCGCTGACGACCGCCGTCGAGCGCGGGGAGGGGCTGTCGCCCGCCGCCCGTGCACTCCAGGAGGGCGGCGCGCGGCTGGTGGTCGAGGGCGTCGAGGCGGCGCCCGGCTTCGAGCGTGCCGTCGCGGCGGCGCTGGGATGGCGCGCCGGCGCGGTGATCGCCGAGCACGTCGACCACGCCGTGCGGCTGCTGGGCGAAGGTGACGGCGAGCTCGCCATCGTGCTGGGCGGGGCCGGCGCGGCGGGCGGCCGCAGCGCCGCCGGACGCCCCCTCAGCGACGTGTGCACGGTGCGTGACGCGTCGCTGGCGGCGCTGATCGACGGCATCCGGCTGGTTGACGACCTCGCGTCGGTCACCAGCGGTGTCGCCGTGACTGCGGAGGGCGCCGGAATCGACGCCGACCGCGGCGAGCTGTGGCGGACGGCCGACGCTGCGGAGGCGGCCTGGCTCGCCGCCCGCGCGGAGCGCGACGGGCTGCGCTCCCGGCTGCCGGAGCTCGAGACGGTGCGCGACCGCGCGGCCGGTGCGGCGGCCGAGGCAGCCGGGCGGTTGGAGCAGGCGCTCGCCGCGGAGGCGTCGGTGCGCGCCGCGCTGGCCGAATCGCGCCGCCGTGAGACGGCGCTCGCGCAGGCCGAGCGCGCGGCGGCCGGACGGCGCGACCAGCTGGCGGACGATCTGGCCCGGTGCGACGCGTCCCGCGATCTCGCCGAGCGAGATCTCGAGGCCGAGGCGGCGCGGCTCTCGGAGCTGCGGGCGTCGGCGGGGGGCTTCGACGCCGTTGACACCGAGCGCCGCGCGGCGGCGGCCGAGGCGGACACCGCCCACGCCGCAGCGGACGCGTCGCGGCGCCGGCTGGCCGAGCAGGCGGCGGCGTCGGCAGCTCGGCTGGCCGCGATCACGGAGCGCGTCGAGCGCTACCGGGCCGACGCCGAGCGGTCTCGCGCCGACGGCGACCGGTCGCGTGCACAGGCGGCGCGGCTCGAGGCCGGCGCGGCCGATGCAGAGTCGATGCTGCCGGTCGGCGCTCGGGTGATCGAGGCGCTGCAGGCGGCGGCGGAGCGGGCGACGGCGCTGGCGGCCCCCGCCCGGGCGGGGATCGAGGCAATCGAGCAGCGCGCTGCCTCGCTTGCGGCCGAGCTCCAGGCATGCGCCGGCGAGCAGGCGTCCATCGAAGCGCGGTCTCGCGACGCCACGGGCGCGGTCACCGAGATCGAGATCGGCCTGGCGCGGTCGGACGAGCGCATCGGCGATCTCGAGCGGCGCCGTGCGCAGCTCGCGGGGCAGCATGCGATCGAGGTCGTCGAGCCCGAGCGCGCCCTGGAGGTGGACGAGGCGGCCGCACAGGCGGCACGGCTGGAGCGCCTGGAGCGGCGGCGCGAGAGCCTCGGTGCGGTCAACCCGCTGGCCCAGGAGGAGTACGAGCAGGAGAAGCAGCGGGCGGAGGATCTGACGGCCCAGTGCGACGACCTCGAGCGCTCGCTCCGCGAGCTGCGGACGCTGATCCGGGATCTCACCCGCACGATCGACCAGCGCTTCGCCGCGACGTTCGAGGCGGTCGCGCGGCACTTCTCCGAGGTGATCGAGACGCTGTTTCCGGGCGGCCGCGGCCGGCTGCGGCTGACCGAGCCGGAGGTGGTATCGGCGGCCCAGTCGGATGACGGTGAGCCGGTCGCCGACCAGGCGCCGGAGGAGCCCGGCATCGAGCTGATCGTGCGGCCCGCCGGCAAGCGGATCGAGTCGCTGTCGCTGCTCTCGGGCGGCGAGAAGTCGCTGACAGCGATCGCGTTCCTGTTCTCGCTCCTGCTGACCAAGCCGTCGCCCTTCTACCTGCTCGACGAGGTCGAGGCGGCGCTCGACGACGCGAACATCGACCGCTTCCTCACCCTCCTGCGCACGTACCAGGCAAAGGCGCAGTTCATCGTCATCACCCACCAGCGGCGGACGATGGAGGTGGCGGACGTGCTGTACGGCGTCAGCATGGCGGGCGACGGGGAGTCGAAGGTGCTCTCGCGCCGCATGCCGTCGGAGCCGGAGCTCCACGAGGCGGCCCTCGAGACGGCATGATCCTGCGCGGGCCGCGGCTCGTCCTGCGGCCGCTGAGGGCGGACGACGCCGACCGCGTGGCGGCGATCGCGGCCGAGCCGGAGGTGGCGCGCTGGTGGGGCCTTCTCACGGCGGCCGAGCTGCGGGCCAAGGCGGCGGGCGGCGAGGGCGTCGAGGCGCTCGCCGTGGAGCTCGGCGGCGAGGTGATCGGCATGCTGCAGGTGGCCGAGGAGGCCGATCCGACGTACCGCCATGCCGGCATCGACATGTTCCTGTCTGCGGGGGCGCAGGGCCGGGGACTCGGGCGGGAGGCGCTGACGCTCGTCTGCGAGCACCTGTTCGACCAGCGGCGGCATCACCGCATCACGATCGATCCGGCGGCGGACAACCAGCGCGCGATCCGCTGCTACACGGCCGTCGGGTTCCGCACGGTCGGCACCATGCGCCTCTACGAGCGCGGCCGCGACGGCAGCTTCCACGACGGCGTCCTGATGGAGCTGATCCGCGAGGATCAGTGAGCCGCGAGCCAGGCCCAGAGGTCGTCCGGGACGTCGAGGGTTCCGGCCCGGCGGGCGGCATCAAGGCGCGTGCGGCTGCCGTCGCCGGGGAGGGTGCGGCCGGCGACCAGCGGCCGCAGCCCGGCCATCGCGTCCGCGTGCGGGGCGCTGAGCAGCGCGACCGCGGCATGACCCCGCTCACCGGCGAGCGACCGGCACAGCACCTCGACGAGCAGCGCCAGGGCAAATCCCTTGTGTGACAAACCGCCGCCGAACGGCGCGATGCCGGCGCGGCCTTCGACCACCTCGCGCGGGTCGGACTCGGGCGATCCGTCATCGCGGAGCAGGGCGCCGGGTGGCAGGGGCCGTCCGGTGGCGGCGGCCTTCAGGACGGCGCCGTAGGTGACAGACCCCATCGACACGTCGATCACGGCCGGCGGGCTCCCGGGCACGGCCAGGCAGAGCGGGTTGGTGCCCGTCACGGGCGGGCCGCCCTGGGGGTGGACGATCCGCGGCGTGGAGGTGGCGGTGAGCAGCGTCAGCAGTCCGGCGGCCGCTCCCATCTCGGCGAAGTAGCCGAGCCGGCCGGTGGGAAAGCAGTCGGCGACCACCACGAGCCGCGCGCCGGCGGGCGGATCGGCCAGCTCCGCCCGCAGCACCTCCGCGAGGGCGATGTAGCCGAGCGCGCCGCGTCCGTCGTAGCGGACGAGGCCGTCGCCGCGGTCGGTTACGACTGCTCGGGCGTCGGGCCGGAGCGCCGCGAAGCCGTGCAGCCAGCGCATCCGCTCGACTCCGTGGCCCGACGCACCGCGCATCTCCGCATCGAGGAAGTGGTCGCTGAGCAGCTCCGCGCGGTCGTCGTCGAAGCCGAGTCCGCCAGCCCGCCGCACCAGCGCCGAACGCACCTCGTCGATTGGGACCCGGGCCACGGCGGCACTCTACGATGCAGCGCGATGCCGACGAGCTGGGAGCAGATGTTCTACACCGGCGCCCAGGCGGGGACGGGCGATCGGCCGCAGGACGAGGAGCGGCGCGGGCTGTTCTCGCGGATGCGCGAGAGCCTGTCGAAGAGCCGGCGCGCGATGACCCAGCAGCTGACGGCCGTGATGTTCGACCCCGCCGACGCAGACGTGTGGGAGCGCCTGGAGGAGGCGCTGATCTACGCCGACTGCGGGGTGGCGGCGACCGTCGAGGTGATCGAGCGGCTCGAGGCCGAGGCGGACGCCGGCGGCCTGCGAACGGCGGACGAGCTGGGCGACCGGCTGGCCGCGATCGTCGCCGAGCTGATGCGCCCGGAGGGCGACCCGCGGATCGACGTCAGCAAGCGGCCCGCCGTCCTGCTGATGGCGGGCGTCAACGGGACCGGCAAGACGACGTCGATCGGCAAGATCGCCCACCATCTGCGCGAGGCCGGGCTGTCCTGCGTGATCGGCGCCGCGGACACGTTCCGCGCGGCGGCCGGCGAGCAGCTGGAGACGTGGGCGGAGCGGGCCGGGGCCGACTTCGTCTCGTCGCAATCGGGCGCGGATCCCGCGGCGGTGGCCTACGACTCCGTCAGCGCGGCGCAGTCGCGAGGGCGCGATGTGGTGATCATCGACACGGCCGGGCGCCTGCACACGCAGGAGCACCTGATGGACGAGCTGCGGAAGATCCACCGGGTGATCGGCCAGCGGGAGGCCGGAGCGCCCCACGAGGTGCTGCTGACGATCGACGCCACGACCGGCCAGAACGGGCTCCAGCAGGCGCGCCTGTTCTCCGAGGCGGTCGACGTGACCGGGATCATCCTGACGAAGCTCGACGGCACGGCCAAGGGCGGCATCGCGCTTGCGATCGCGCACGAGCTGAAGATCCCGGTGAAGCTGATCGGCGTGGGAGAGGCGCTGGACGATCTGCGCCCGTTCGACCCGGAGAGCTTCGCCCGCGCGCTGTTCGCACCCGACTGACCGCGCACGAACGCGTCGCATCCGGTCGTGCCCTCGGTGGCCGCGGCACCCTCGTCGCCCGGGCGGGTCGCCGTCTACGCTGCACGGACGATGTTCGATTCGCTCGCTGACCGGCTCGGCGCCACCCTCGACGGCCTGAAGGGCAAAGGCCGTTTGTCCGAGGACGACATCGCAAAGGCGATGCGCGAGATCCGCCTCGCGCTGCTCGAGGCCGACGTCAACTTCGGCGTCGTCAAGGACTTCGTCGCGCGCGTGCGCGAACGGGCGATGGGCGGCGAGGTGATGGAGAGCCTGACGCCCGGCCAGCAGGTCGTGAAGATCGTGCACGAGGAGCTGACGGCGCTCATGGGCGAGGCGGGCACCAAGCTCTCGTTCTCGAACCGGCCGCCCACGATCATCCTGATGGCGGGCCTGCAGGGCTCGGGCAAGACCACCGCCTGCGGCAAGCTCGCCCGCCTGCTGGCCAAGCAGAAGAAGTCCCCGGCCATGGTCGCGTGCGACGTCTACCGCCCGGCCGCCATCCAGCAGCTCCAGACGCTCGGGAAGTCGCTGCAGGTGCCCGTCTACGAGCGCGGGACGGACGATCCGGTCGAGACCGCGGCGTGGGGCGTGGAGCAGGCTCGCGCGCAGGGACGCGACGTCGTCATCATCGACACCGCCGGCCGCCTCCACATCGACACCGAGCTGATGGACGAGCTCGTCCGCATCCGCGACGCCGTCAAGCCGCAGAACATCCTGCTCGTGCTCGACGCCATGAGCGGCCAGGACGCGGTCACCACGGCGGAGGCGTTCTCGAAGGCGGTCGACTACGACGGCGTCGTCCTCACGAAGCTCGACGGCGACGCCCGCGGCGGTGCCGCACTCGCGGTGCGGGCCGTCACCGGCAAACCGATCAAGTTCGTGTCGGTCGGCGAGAAGCTCGACCAGCTGAAGGAGTTCCATCCGGACCGCCTGGCGTCCCGCATCCTCGGCATGGGCGACGTGATGTCGCTGATCGAGCGCGCGCAGGAGCAGTTCGACGAGCGCGAGGCGGCGGAGCTCGAGGAGAAGCTGCGCAAGGCCGACTTCACCCTCGACGACTTCCTCGCCCAGCTGCGCCAGGTCAAGAAGATGTCCCAGGGCCAGGGCATGGCTGGCCTGCTCGGCATGCTGCCCGGCGTCGGCCGCCAGATCAAGAACCTGAAGGTCGACGAGCGCCAGGTCGACCGCATCGAGGCGATCATCCTCTCGATGACGCCCGCGGAGCGGCGCAATCACCGCCTCATCGACGGCTCGCGCCGGCGGCGGATCGCCGCGGGAAGCGGCACGAACGTGCAGACTGTCAACCAGCTTCTGGCACAGTTCAAGCAGGTGCAGAAGATGATGAAGCAGGTCGGCAAGGGTAAGATGCCGCAGTTTCCCGGATTGCAACGGAGGTAACGGGTGGTCAAGATCCGCCTCGCACGTCATGGCAGCAAGAAGAACCCGATCTACCGGGTGGTCGTCGCCGACTCGCGGGAACCGCGCGACGGCAAGACGCTCGAGGAGATCGGCCGCTACAACCCACAGCTCGAGCCGTCGCTGATCGAGATCGACACCGAGAAGGCGCAGGCATGGATCGCGAAGGGGGCACAGCCCACCGAGCAGGTCGCAAAGCTCCTGAAGGTGGCGCTGTCCCGCGCCGCCGCCGAGGCCTGACCCGGTTGGAGGAGATCCTCGCGTACCTCGCCCGCCAGCTGGTCGACGACCCCGCCCAGGTGCGGGTCGAGCGGCACGAGCGCGAGGACGGCGAGCTCGTCCTCGAGCTCCACGTCGCGCCCGACGACGTCGGCAAGGTGATCGGGAAGCAGGGGCGCATCGCGCGCGCCCTGCGCACCATCGTCAAGGCCAGCGCCGTGCGCGCCGGCCGGCGGGTGCATGTCGAGATCGCAGCCTGAGCCGGCCTGGCGTCCGCCGCGCGTCGTGGTCGGTGCGGTGGGCCGGGCGCATGGCCTGGACGGCTTCGTCCATCTGGTCGGGCACGGCGGCGTCGTGCCGCTCGATCCGGGCACGCCCGTGCGCGTCGGCGACCTGGATGCCGTCGTCGCGGAGCGCAAGGGTACCTCCGACCGGCCGCTGCTCCGGTTCGACATCGCGGCCAGCCGCGAACAGGCCGACGATCTGCGCGGTCGTGACGTCACCGTCGCGGCCGGCGCGCTGCCGGCGACCGACGAGGACGAGTTCTTCCACGTCGACCTGCTGGGCTGCGCCGTGGTCTGCGGAGGCAAGCCCGTCGGCACGGTGTCCGCGATCCACGAGTACCCGGCGAACGACGTGCTCGAGCTGGACAGCGGCGAGATGGTGCCGTTCGTCGACGAGGTGGTCGTCGACGTCGACGTCCCGAGCCGGACGCTGACCGTGGCCGACGGCTTTCTGTGATGCTCGAGATCGACGTCTTCACCCTGTTTCCGGACGCGTTCGCCTGGCTGTCCGGCACGCGGCCGGTGCGAAACGCGGTCGACGCCGGATCGCTGCGCCTGTCGGTCGTCGACCTGCGCGAGTACGCGCTGGGCCGCTACCGCCAGGTGGACGACGCGCCCTACGGCGGCGGCGCCGGGATGCTGATCCGCGTCGACGTCGTCTGCGCGGCGCTCGAGGGCCACTACGGCGCCGGCGTCGCCGATGTGCTCCACAGCCGCCGGGTGGCGGTGCTGACGCCGGTCGGCCGCCAGCTGACGGACGGCGTGGCCGCCGAGCTGGCTGGCGACGAGCGCCTCACGCTGCTCTGCGGCCGCTACGAGGGGTTCGACCAGCGGGTGCACGACCACCTCGCCAACGACCAGCTGTCGCTCGGCCCGTACGTGCTCTCCGGCGGGGAGATCCCGGCGATGGCCGTCGTCGATGCCGTCACCCGGAAGCTGTCCGGCGCGCTGGGCAAGGAGGAGAGCCACTTGGTCGAGTCGTTCTCCCCGGAGCTCGAGGGCGGACTCGAGTATCCGCACTTCACGCGGCCGGAGGAGTTCCGCGGCTGGCGGGTCCCGGACGTGCTGCTGTCGGGCCATCACGCCGAGATCGAGCGCTGGCGGCGACAGCTGTCGCGAGAGCGCTCGCGCTGACGCCCTGCGGCGACACGGCTGGTACCATTCCACGGCTTCCGAGACGAGGACGACGTGCCGTGACCGTGATCCAGGACATCGAGAACCGCCAGCGCCGCGAGGTCCCCCAGTTCAAGGCCGGCGACACCGTGCGCGTGCACTTCAAGGTGATCGAGGGCAACCGCAGCCGCGTCCAGGTCTTCGAGGGCATCTGCATCAAGCGCCAGGGCGAGGGCGTGCGCGAGACGTTCACGGTGCGCAAGAAGTCCTTCAACGAGGTGTTCGTGGAGCGCACGTTCCCGGTGCACTCGCCGCGGATCGACAAGATCGACGTCGCCAGCATCGGAGACGTCAGTCGCGCGAAGCTGTATTACCTGCGCGACAAGGTGGGCAAGGCCGCCCGCGTCCGCGAGAAGTCCCGCTAGGACTCCGGTGGAGGGCTGGCCCCCCGACCCCGTCGCGGGCGGCGAGCCGCGCCCGCTCGCCGGCGAGCATGCGCCGGCCACAGCCGAGCGCGACGCGCCGCCGCCGGGTGGCGCGGGGGAGGTGGGTGGCGAGCCGCCGCAGCCGGCCAAGCGGCAGCTGAACCCGGTGCTCGAGCTGGTGCTGATCCTGGCCGCCGCGCTCGGGCTCTGGTACGTCACCAACGGCTGGATCGTCAAGCCCTACCGGATCCCGTCGGCGTCGATGGAGCCGACGCTGCAGATCGGCGACCGGGTGCTCGTGTCGCGGTTCACCTACCGCATCCATGACCCGCGCCGTGGCGACATCATCGTCTTCCACCCGCCCGGCACCGGGGAGTCCGCGCAGCTGGGCGCCACCACCGAGGCCAGCGTGTACTTCATCAAGCGCATCGTCGGCCTGCCGGGCGAGACGATCGAGGGGCGCAACCACCGAGTGGTGATCTGCACGGCCCCCGGCGTCGGCTGTCACCCGCTCGACGAGCCCTATCTCCGCCAGGCCGCCGCTCCGACGAACTTCGGCCCGATCCGCATCCCCAACGGCCGGTACTTCGTGATGGGCGACAACCGCAGGATCTCGGACGACAGCCGTTTCTGGGGCACGCTTCCACGCTCGTACATCATCGGCGAGGCGTTCGCCACGTACTGGCCGCTCGACCGCATCGGCACGCTCTGACCAGCCGCTGCGGGCGGTAGTCTGCCGTGCGTGCCGCGCTCGTCCGGATCCCGCCTCTTCGCCCACGACCGCAAGCTCGGGGCGCGGATGGTGGCGGGCACCGACGAGGCCGGGCGCGGGTGCCTGGCCGGCCCGCTCGTGGTGGCTGCGGTCTGCCTCGACTCGTCACGCCGCTGCCCGCGCGACCTCTCCGACCTGGATGACTCCAAGCGGCTCACCGAGGACGTGCGCGAGCGGCTGTTCCACGCGATCGTGCGCCGCGCGGCCGCCTGGGCGGTGGTCGTGGTGCCCGCCGACGCGATCGACCGGCGCGGTCTGCACCGCAGCAACCTGCGTGGGATGGCAACCGCGCTCCGCGCGCTCGGCGATGTCCCTGACGTGTGCCTCAGCGACGGCTTCCGGATCGGTGCGGCCGCACCGCCGCATACGGCCATCACCGGCGGTGATGGCCGCAGCGCGGCGATCGCGGCGGCCTCGGTGCTCGCCAAGGTGACGCGCGACCGCTACATGCGCCGCATCGCCGGCCGCTATCCGGCGTACGGCTTCGAGCGTCACGTCGGCTACATCACCCCCGAGCACACCCTGGCGGTCCGCGAGCATGGTGCTACGCCGCTGCACCGCCGCTCGTTCCAGGCCGCCGCCTACCGTGACGAGCTCGACGTGCTGGAGGCGATCGAAGCGCTCGAGGCGGTCGAGGTGCCCGCGTGATCTCGGATCACCGCTACGGCCGGCTGGCCGAGGGCATGGCGGTCTGGGCGCTTCGCCTGCGCGGCTTCCGGATCGTCGGGCGCAACGTCCGGGTCGCGGGGAGGGAGGTCGACATCGTCGCCCGCCGGGGCGGGCTGCTCGTCGTCTGTGAGGTGAAGGCGCGGCGCGGCACGCGGTTCGGCGCACCCGCGGCTGCGGTGGGCGACCACAAGCAGCGGCGGCTGCGCGAGGCCGCGGAGGTGCTGATCGCGCGCGACCCGTCGGTTCGCCACGTGCGGTTCGACGTGATCGCCGTCGAGGGCTTCGGGCTCAGGCACCTTCCCGCGGCGTTCTGAGCGCCGGCACACGATCGCGGCCCGTTTGCGACGGGTCGTGACCCACGTGTGCGCATCTCGTCCGTAGCGTGGCCCGATGCTCGCACGGGCGGTCAGCTACTGGATCCGCGGCGTCGACGCCAGGCGGATCGACGTCGAGGCGCACGTCGTCGAGCGCACGCTGCCCGGTTTCGCGGTCGTGGGGCTGGCCGACCGCGCCGTGCAGGAGGCACGCCAGCGCGTGCACAGTGGCATGGTGGCCGCCTCGTTCGAGTTCCCGGACGACCGTGTGATCGTGAACCTCGCTCCCGCGCGCGAGCCCAAGCAGGGATCGGGGTTCGACCTCGCGATCGCGCTCGCGGTGCTGGCGGCGAGCGGCCAGGCGCAGCCCGGCGGCGTGGGGAAGGTGGCTGCGGCGGCGGAGCTGGGGCTCGACGGCCGGCTGCGCCCGATCGCGGGCGCGATCGCAATCGCAGAGGCGGCCGGGCGCGACGGCCTCGACGGGCTGGTCGTGGCGCCGGAGAACGCCGCCGAGGCCGCGATGGCCGAGGCGCTGCCGGTGCTACCGGCGTTCGACCTCTACGAGGCCGTGCAGATCCTCGCGGGCCGCGCCGACCCGGCACCGGTGCCGCCGCAGGCGCCCGACCGGGGCGCCACCGGTGAGCCGGACCTCGCAGACGTCCGCGGCCAGGCGGCCGCCCGGAGAGCGCTGGAGATCGCGGCGGCCGGAGGTCACAACATGCTCATGGTCGGACCTCCGGGGTCGGGCAAGACCATGCTGGCCCGGCGGCTGCCCGGGATCATGCCGCGCCCGACGCTGTCGGAGCTGCTCGAGATCAGCCGCATCCACTCGGTCGCCGGCCTGCTCGAAGGCGGCCGGGCGTCCGGCCGTCCGTTCCGGGCTCCGCACCACAGCGCCTCGGCCGCGGCCATCGTCGGCGGCCACACGCTGCGGCCCGGCGAGGTGACGCTGGCGCACCGGGGCGTGTTGTTCCTCGACGAGCTGCCGGAGTTCAACCGCGCCGCCCTCGAGGCGCTGAGGCTGCCGCTGCAGGACGGCGAGGTGCTGATCTCGCGTGCCGCCGGATCCGTGCGCATGCCGGCGCGAAGCCTCGTCGTCGCCGCGATGAACCCCTGCCCCTGCGGGCATCTGGGCGATCCCCGGCGCGAGTGCGTGTGCTCCGAGCAGCGGGTCGCCGCCTACCGGGCGCGTGTCAGCGGGCCGCTCGCCGACCGATTCGATCTGCGCGTGGAGGTGCCGCGGGCAGCGGCGCACGGCACGCCCGGCGAGCCGACCGGTGCCGTCGCCGCGCGGGTGGCCGCCGCGCACGAGATCGTGACGGACGGGCGGCCAGGCCTCGACCCACCCGCCGAGCGCCTGCTGGATGACGCGGTCGAGCGGCTGGCGCTGTCCGCGCGGGCCCGTGCGCGCGTGAGCCGCGTGGCCGGGACGATCGCCGCGCTCGATGGACGCGGGGCGGCGCGGGAGGACGACGTGGCCGAGGCGCTCGCCTACCGGCTGGAGCTCGGGCGATGAGCGCGGTCGACGAGCTGCGCGTCGTGCTGGCCGGTGCGGCCAGCGGCGTCGACCCCGGGCGGCTGGCGCGCCGTCACGGCGCCGCCGCCCTCCTGCGCGCCGCGCCTGCGGCGCTCGAGCGCATGGGCGCCTTGCCGGCCCTGATCGATGCCCTGCGCCTCGCCCGCGAGTCCGACATCGGCGCCTACCGCCGTGAGCTCCAGGCGCGCGGGATCTCCTGCCTGGCGGTCTCGGAGCCGGGGTACCCCGCACGGCTGCGTGAGCTGCACGACCCGCCGCTTGCGCTCTTCACGCTCGGGCCCGGGACATCGGCGCTCGACTGGCCGGCCGCATCCGCGGCGATCGTCGGGTCGCGCCGGGCGGCGGAGGGCGGGCTCCGGCTGGCAGCGCGGCTGGCCGGCGGGGCTGCCGAGGCGGGCGGGCTGGTGGTCAGCGGCCTCGCGCTCGGGATCGACGCGGCGGCGCACGAGGGCGCGCTGGACGCCGGTGGAACGACCGTCGCGGTGCTGGGATGCGGGGTCGACGTGCCGTATCCGCGCCGCAACCGCGGGATCTACGCCCGGATCGCCGAGGCGGGGCTGGTGATCTCCGAGTATCCGCCCGGGACGCCGCCGGCGCCCTGGCGCTTTCCGGCACGCAATCGGCTGATCGCCGCGCTCGCCGACGTGACGGTCGTCGTCGAGGCGCGTGCGCGAAGCGGCGCCCTCATCACCGCCGATCATGCGCTCGACCTCGGCCGCGACGTGCTGGCCGTGCCGGGATCTCCCGGCATCGCCTCGGCGGCCGGGGCAAACGCGCTGCTGAAGGCCGGTGCCGGACTGATCGAGGGGCCGGAGGATCTCTGCACCTGGCTCGGCCTCGAGCCGCCTGCGGCACCTGAGCTCCCGGCGGATGGCCCGGACCGCCGCCTGCTCGAGGCGCTGGGCGAAGGGCCGGCACACCCGGATACGCTATCCGCCGCGCTTGGCGTTCCCGCGGGCACGGTCGTCGCAGGGCTGGCACGGCTCGAGCTGGACGGTCGCGTCGCGCGGGACGGGCAGGGACGGTGGCGGGCCGGGTAGGCTCCGCGCGTGAGCGCTACGCGGTGGGCGACGTTCGATTGCTACGGAACCCTGATCGACTGGAACGGCGGCCTGTCCGCGGCGCTGGCGGACGTATTCGGACCGGAGGCCGACGTTCCGCGCCTGCTCACCCGCTACCACGAGCTCGAGCAGCGAGTCGAGGGCGAGCGCTACCGGACGTACCGCGAGGTGCTCGACCTCTGCCTTGCCGGCATCGCCAGGGACGAGGGCCGTGCACTCGGTGACGGCGAATCGACTGCGCTGTCGGAGTCGCTCCCCCGCTGGCCGGCGTTCGGGGAGGTGCCGGAGTCGCTGGCGGAGCTGCAGCGCCGGGGATGGAAGCTCGCCATCCTGTCGAACTGCGACCGCGACCTGATTGCGTCGTCGCTTCCGCGCCTCGGCGTTCGCTTCGACCGCGTGATCGTGGCGCAGGACGTCGGCTCCTACAAGCCCGCGCATGGGCACTGGCAGCGGTTTGGCGAGCTCACCGGCGCCGACCCGGCCCGTCACCTCCATGTCGGCGCGAGCCTGTTCCACGATGTCGCCCCTGCCGGGCAACTGGGCATCCCGTGCATCTGGGTCAACCGCCTCGGCGAGCGGGCCGAGCCTGTGCCGGAGCGCGAGATCCCCGATCTGCGCGGCCTGGCCGACGCGGCGGACGAGTTGGTGACGGCGTGACGGCGGGGCTCGTGCGCGTCCCGGCCGCCTGGGGCGAAGGTGGGGGCGCGATGTGCGGTGCGGCCGCCATGGACATCGGCGTGCCGGACGTCGCCACGGTGTCGATGTCGTCCCTGGCGGAGCAGACGGCGGCGGTCGCGGCCGCGCTTCCCGACGTGCCGGTCGTGCTCGGGGGGTGCTGCTGCGCGCACGTGGGCGCGGCGGCCGGCCTTGCGGCGCGCCACGGGCGGATCGCCGTCGTCTGGTTCGACGCTCACGGCGATCTCAACACGCCGGACACGTCTCCCTCGGGGAACCTCTGGGGGATGCCGTACCGCATGGTGCTCGACGGCGGCCATGCGGCACCGGGCGATTGCGCGCTGCTCGGCGCCCGCAGCCTCGATCCGGGCGAGAACGAGTACATCGCCGACACGGGACTGGCGACGTCGGCGGACGCCCTCGAGCGGGTGCTCGACGGCACGGTCGGCACCTACATCGCATTCGATTGCGACGTGCTCGAGCCATCGCAGATCGACTGCTTCATGCCGGAGCCGGGCGGGCCGTCGCTGGACGAGTGCGTCGGCCTGGTGGCCGCGGTTGTCCGGCTGGCGCCGGTGCTCGGCATCGGGCTCACCGGACTGGTCGCATCGCCGGCCAACCCGCTGCGGCTGCGGCGCATCCTCGAGGCTGCCCTTCCCGGCGCCGCGACGGCCCGGTAGGCTCGGAGCATGAGCGACCAGGTGAACGGCTCCGAGACGCCGGTGATGCGCCTGCAGCGCCGCATGGCGGTTGCGCTGCGGCGGCCCGAACCGGACGAGTTCGTCGCGCTGTGCCACCCGGAGATCGAGTTCCAGACCTACGGGCTCGGGTCTCGCCAGCTGCACGGCATCGGCGAGATCCTCGAGTGGTGGCGGACGATGCGCGATGCCACCGCCTACCGCGTCACGATCAGCTCCGTCGCCCCGCTCAGTGACCGTGTGGTCTTGATCGACGGCCGCATCCAGTTCGAGCGTGAGGGCTGGGTCACCGACCGAGAGGCGCACTGGGTGATGATCGAGCGGGACGACCTTGCCTGGCGGTACCGACCGGTCGCAGATCGGGCAGCGGCCGTCGAGTTCGCACGGTCGGTGGGCGCGCTCGAGCCGTAACCGGGTCAGGCCCTCGAGGAGAGCGCCTCGCTGCGCGTTTCGAAGACCGGGATGCGGTCGGCGACGCGGGTGAGCTCGAGCAGGCGGCGCGGGCGTCCGCCAGACGGTGCGACGAAGGCATAGGTGCCGTCGTTCGCGGCTGCTCGGGCATGTCCGCCGAGCAGCACGCCGAGGATCGTCGAGTCCATGAAATCGGTCCCGGTCAGATCCACGACGACGTGGCCGCCGCCGGCCGCCACGCGCTCCAGTTCGGTCGCGAGCGGCTCGCGGGTGGTGAGGTCGTGCTCGCCGAGCACGCGAACCACCCAGGCGCCTCCCTCGTCCTCGACCGCAATCTGTCCGGGTTCGTCCGCCACAGCGGGACGGAGCTTATCCCCACCGGCCCCGGAGGCCAGCGCCCTGGCTCGCGGTGGGACGGTATCGTCGGTGCTTCCATGCCCCCCGACGCCCTTCGACCGCAGACGACCAGGCATGAGTCGCGCGCGCCGCTTCCCCGGCTGCTCCGCCGAGGCTGGCTGGGGCCACAGTGGCGGATCGCGGTGGCGCTGGCGGGGGTCGTGGCGGCCGCGTCGTTCGCGCTGCTGCTGCGGTGGGAGGGAGACCCGACCTCGTGGAAGGGAGCAGTCGGCGGCGTTGAGGCCGTGATCGCGATGACGGCCGGGCTGCTGGCGGGGCGCTATCTCGGGATGGCAGTCGGGCTTGTCGGCGGGCTGTTGTTCCTATGGGTGATCGGGTACCACGAGCCTCCCGATCCGGTGCTGTACGGCGTGCCGCTGCTCGTGATCTGGGGCTTCGCCGGGTTCTTCGCGGGCTACGTCGCCGAGCGGCTGAGCGAGTCGACCGGCGTGGTCTACGCCGCGGTGGCGGACGAGGCGGACACGCAGGGAAGGATCGCCCGGGCCCTTCAGCGCGCGCTGCTCCCGGAGCAGCTGCCGCAGCTGCCGATGGCCGAAATGGCGACGGTGTTTCGGCCCGCCGGGCAGGGCGACGAGCTGGGCGGCGACTTCTACGACACCTGGCTGCTGCCCCTGCGGCCGGGCTCCTTCGCGTTCACGGTCGGAGACGTGCAGGGGAAGGGCGCGGAGGCCGCGGCGGTGACGGCGCTGGCGCGCCACACGATCCGGACGGCGTCGATCCTCGAGGCCGGGCCGGCGGACGCGCTCGGGGTGCTGAACGAGGGCCTGCTCCGCCGGACGAGCCGCGATCGGTTCGTGACGGCGGTGCTGGCCACGGCGACGCCGTCGGAAGAGGGGCTCGTGCTCGAGATCGCGTCGGGCGGGCATCCGCTGCCGCTGGTGCGGCATGCCGACGGAACGGTGAGCGAGGTGGGGGAGCCGGGGTCGCTCCTCGGCGTGTGGTGGGACAACGAACGGCCGGAACGGGAGGTCGTCCTGCGGCACGGCGAGGTGCTGCTCGCCTACAGCGACGGCGCAACCGACGTGGCGGGGCCCGACGGCCGGTTCGGTGACGAGCGCCTGCGCGAGGTGCTGTCCCGCGCTGCGCCGAGGCCGGACGACGTAGTCGGAGCGCTCCACGACGCTCTGGCCGCGTTCGTGGAGGGGCTTCCCGATGACGACATCGCGCTCCTGGCTCTGGCGCCCAGGCGGGCAGATGCCTGAAATACCTGCGGTAGGATTGCTTCCACTGAGGGGTGTAGCTCAGTTGGTAGAGCGGCGGTCTCCAAAACCGTAGGTCGCGGGTTCAAGTCCTGCCACCCCTGTCACTCGTTCACGTGAAGCGCAGGCAGAGTCGGGACGTCAGGCTTCGACGGTCTCCGCCGGCGCAAGCTCCCCGGAGGGCTCGCGCCGGCGCCGGAGCACCAGGTCGGCCCCGAGCGCGCCCGCTGCGGGCAGCAGCACCAACCCCGGCTCGAGGTACCGGTAGCTGAAGATCACCGTCGCCAGAGGGACGACCACGAGTGCCATGCCGGCGAGCAGGAGCACGAGGCACTCGAGGCCTCCGCCGTTGTTGCGCATGCCCACGGCAGAGCCCGCGAGCGCCGCCAGCACGGCGAGCGCCAGCAGCGGGCCGGGCGTGTAGATCCAGTACTGGTAGCGGTGCATGGCGTCCGCCGCCCAGCCGAGCGTCGCGAATCGGCCGCCGTAGCGGACGTACGCGCTGCGCTGGTGTGGTGTGGGCGCTTCGCGGTTGGCTGCGCTCGGCATCTCCCAGGTCGCGGCCCGCGCGGCCAGCGCGTGCTGCGTGCGGCCCGGCTCCGCGAAGTCGATCAAGCCGTCAGCCACCATGTGCGCGTAGTCGACGGGCTGGTGCACGATGATGCGCAGCGCGAAGTCCCGTGCGACGCCGTCGACGCTGACGCCGGGCGGCGGCTTCACGCGCGCGAGCGGGGACCCCGAACGCCAGGTGTACCAGTAGGGCGGATGGATGGTGCCCTGATCCGGGCACAGTTCGCGCTCGTACTGCGGCAGGCTGAGCCCCGAGCAGTCGGCGAAGGGGGCGATGCGCCCGTAGAGGAACCTGCCGTCGGAGCTGGTCAGCCCGAAGTGCCCGAACTCCGCCTTGAACACCGCTGCATAGCCGATCAGCGGCAGGATCACCACGACCGCCATCACCGCTGCGGGGAGGAACCTCCGGCGGACGACGAGGTAGAGCAGGGGCGGGACGACAAGGACGAGGCCGATCGTCCGGGTCAGTGCCACCGCCGCCAGCAGCAGCCCCACGAGCGCCGCGCGCCCGACGGCGGGGCGCGGCACCGAGAACAGGACGAGGAACGCGCAGACGGTGAGCAGCGCGAACAGCGTCTCGGCCATCACCTCCTGCTCCAGATCGAGCACGAGCGGGTCGAACAGCAGCGGCGCGGCGCCCACACACGCGAGGATGGACCCGACACCGAGGCGCCGCAGCAAGGCGTAGAGCAGGACGGCCGTCACCAGGCCGAGCAGATGCTGCACGATCGGAATCACCGAGAGCCCGTGGATCTTCAGCAACGGGATCAGGAAGGCCGAGTAGCCGTACGGGCGGATGTGGTTCAGGTGATGCCGGGTCGCCGCGTGCAGGTACCAGTACGAGTCCTCGGAGAACAGCAGGGCGGGGCGGTAGGCGAGCGAGACGACCACCCGGAGCGCGAGTGCGGGGACGAGCAGGCAGGCAAGCAGTCTGTGCCTGCCGATGACCGCCACGACATCCTGCGCCCGGCTCAGGCGGTGGACGCGTGCGGCGGCTGCCGGCTGCGTGTCAGTGGATACGGGGTCCTAGCCTTCGCCCGGGAACGGTCGCTTCGCAACCTTACAGGGCGGCTGCGCCCGTGGAGGCACACGGCCGACATGCCGCGTGGGTGGTTGGGACCACAACCACGGGGGCATTCCCGCAGCCATGATGCTGCTCGTCCGCCTCCTGCGCACCAGGCTCGCCCTGATGGTGCTGCGCTACCTCTGGCGCCGCCGCGGCGGGCTGCTCGGCGCGCTTCGCCGCCCCTGACGGCACGCGGTCCTACGACCAAGGTCGGATTGCGAAGCCGACGCTGCCGGGGCGATGGTGCTCCTGACCCCGTTGGGGCACCATCGACCAGGAGGCAGGAATCATGGGATCACGTCGTCAGACTCGCGCTCGTCTCGCCGTCGGCGCTGCGGCCGTCGCACTCGCGGTAACCGGCGCCGGAGTGGCGGGCGCCGCTCAGGGGCCATCCGACCACGCGGCCACACCGACACACGCGCGCCTCGATACGCCGGACCGCACGCACGACGGGGCGGGGCGCGCACACGACCGGCTGGATGATCGCGTCCGTTCCCGTGCAGAGCGTCGCAACGGCACGGATGATCCGGCCGGACACGACCACGGTCGCCATGGCGGGGACGATTCCGCGGGCGACGATCACGGCTCGGATCGCTGATCGCACGTGCGCCGCGCCCGGGTGTGCGCCCGGGCCGGCGCAGGCGGTCTGCAGCTATGCCGGCTTCGGCGCGGCCTTCGCGGCGACCAGGACCGACGGCACCTGGCGCCGCTCGTCGCGCGCCCGGGCCAGCGCACGCAGCTCCTCATGCTCGTGCGGCGTGTACGCGGCCGCGAAGCCGGGTTCAGTCGCGCTGCGATCTGTCGTCGTTGTCATCTCCGTCGTCTCCTTGACCGCGCCGTCCATGTCGGACGGAGGGGCGCAACTGTACCGCGGCCATCTCCGCTCTGCATGGCGGCGGCGCTCCACTTCCGCCGCGCCGTTGCCGATACCTCGCATGTGACCCCCGGTGACGAATTCGCGGACGTGCTCGCGGCCGCGCAGCGGGCCGAGGCGTGGGCGGTCGCGTCGCTCTGGCGCACCTATCAGCCCGCACTCCTCCGCTACCTGCGCGGGATGTGCCAGGATGCGTGCGAGGACGTGGCGTCCGAGGTCTGGCTCGAGTGCGGCGGCCGGATGGAGCGCTTTCGCGGAGACGAGGCGGCGTTCCGCGCGTGGCTGTTCACGAATGCGCGGCGCAGGGCGATCGACCATCACCGGCGCGCCGCCCGCAGTGCCCTGCCGGTGGCCGAGCTGCCCGAGCGCCCGTCTGCCGACGAGGCTGGCTGGGAGCGCGCGGAAGCGCTCGAGTGGGCGCTCGACCGGCTGCGGACGCTGTCGCCCGACCAGCGCGAGGTCGTGCTGCTGCGCGTCGTGGGCGGGTTCGACGTCGACGAGGTGGCGTCGCTGATGGGTAAGCAGCCGGGCACCGTCCGGGTGCTGCACCACCGCGCCGTGAAGGCGCTCGCCGCGTCGCTGGGCGGGGACCGCGTAACGGCCAGTGGCCGCCGGACGTTCTCCGAACATGGGGATGGCCTTGCCGCATAACCACGATCCGGCTGCCTGCTGGGACGATGGCGGTCTCACGGAGGACGAGCACGCCGCCGTTGACTCGGTGCTGATCGCGCTGGCACAGCCGCGGCTCGAGGCCGAGCTGGCCGCGCAGGATGAAGCCGTCGCAGCCGTCATCGGCCGCATGCACGCCCGCGGGGAACGCACTCGACCGGCGCTCCGGCTTGCGGTGCCCGCGTTCCCGGGCGGCAGGTCGCTGCGCCTGGCCGTGGCCGTCGCCGGGGCATTCGCCGCAACATCGGGCGCCGCCTTCGCGGGCGTCCTGCCCGGGCCCGCACAGCACGTTGCGAGCCAGATGTTCTCGGCGGTCGGCGTCCAGGTTCCATACGGCCCCGGCGTGCGGTCAGACCGTCCGGTCGCGCCCGCGCGGGGCGGAATCGAGCCCCCCGCGACCGTCTCGCGGCCCGGTCACGACCGAGCGGCACATGGGCATGCCGGTGGCGTGCGCGTTCGTGCCGGTCAGACCGGCGGTGGACCGGGCACGGGTCGATCTCGTGCCCACCACACGCCGGCGGGGCCGCCCGTTCGGTCCCACGGGCAGGGAACGCCGCCGGCCGATCCGGGCGCGTCCCACGCAGGTCAGCCTCCGGTACATCCGAGCCATCCCGCGCATCCGCCGGCCGAACATGGATCGGGCGGCGGCGGCGCCTCGCACTCGTCCGGGTCACCACCGGCCGAGGGCGGCGGCGGGCACGGCGCCGGCTGAGCGCGGCCTGCTCAAGCACCGCGGAACCGCGGCCGATGTGACAGGCATGACCCACGAGCAGCGACTGCGTGCGATCGTGCACGCCCAGACCGAGATTGCAGCGGCGCGGCTCGAGCCCGATGTGGTCATGGCCGTCCTCGCCGAGCGCGCTCGCGAGGTCACGGGCGCCGAGGGGGTCATGGTCGAGCTGGTCGACGGCGACGGCACGGTCTGCGCGCATGCGGTGGGAACCGCGGCGCCCTTCGTGGGTACGGGCTTCC
>DASWRM010000066.1 GCA_036403155.1 Gaiellales bacterium
GTAGCCGATCGCCAGCCCCATGCCGGACAGCAGGTCGTCGAGCAGCGAATAGCCGACGTAGCCCTCGAGGACGGCGAGCACGAGCAGCGTGACCCCGACGGCGTGCGTCAGCTCGCGCGGCTTGCGAAACGCCCCGGTGAACACGACGCGCAGAAGGTGCAGCGTGATCGCGACGACGAACAGGAGCGCCGCCCAGTGGTGCGTCTGGCGCATGAGCAGGCCGGCCCGCACGTCGAGCGAGAGGTGCACCGTCGATGCGTAGGCGTCGCTCACCTTCTGCCCCTCGAGCGGCGAGTAGCTGCCGTGGTAGACCGTCGTGTGCAGGCTCGGCTCGAAGAACAGGGTCAGGTAGATCCCCGTCATGACGAGGATCACGAACGAGTAGAGCGCGATCTCCCCGAGCAGGAACGACCAGTTCTCCGGAAACGGGTAGCGGAGCGCCCGGACGATCAGGGGCCCGACGCCGGTGCGCTCGTCGAGCGCTGAGGTCGTCTTTTCGATCACGCGCGGGCCACCCCCCACCAGGACGGGCCGACCGGCCCCGACATCCCTCCCGCGGCCTCGAGCGACCCGTCCGGCCCCAGCCGCAGCGGCAGCTGTGGGAGCGGCCGGCCGGCGGGGCCGAACTCGACCGCGGCGCCTCGCAGGACGTCGAACGTGGAGTAGTGGCACGGGCACACCAGCGCCGGGCCCGGCTCGCTCGGCGCGTAGAGCGGATAGCGCAGCATCGCGACCGCGCACCCCGCGTGGGTGCAGATCTTGGAGAAGGCCTGGATGCCGTTCACGTCCCAGCCCTCTCGCCCCTTCGGCGGACGGATCTCACGCGGATTGACGGCGCACACGACGACCGGCGACCCGAGCTCCCGCCGGTCGGAGCCTTTCGGGAACGCCGTCACGAACGAGCCGACCTCGACGTCCTCGGGCCGGATCGGGATCCCGTGCTCGTCGACGAGCTGCGTCCCGGCACGCCACGGCGAGGAGCCGGTTCCGCCGTGCACGCCTTCCGCCGGCGAGAGCAGCGGCGCGACGGCGGCTGCGCCGAGGCCGGCGACGGCGGTGGTGGCTGCGAGCCCGAGCAGACGGCGCCGGTCGATCCCCTCGCCGGCCTGCGCGATGCCCCCCTGCACGCGCTCCCCCACGCCCTCATGGGCGATCGGCGGGCGAGGCTCGGAGATCACCTCCTGGACCACCACCAGCCTCGCCGCGACCACTGCCGCGGCGGCCAGCAGCGCGAGGCCGGCTCCGAGCGTGACGCCGAAGGCCTGCGTCGACCACCCGAGCGCGTAGACGACCACGAAAACTGCGAACGGGACCGCAGCGGCGAGCAGAAGCAGCGCCACCGCCAGCTCCCGTCGCCGCGTGGACGGCACGCGCCGTTCGAGCACCGTCTCGCCGGGCGGCTCCGCCTCCCGCTCTGCGGCGGCCGCTTCCCGTTCCGCCTCGCCGCGGACGGCCAGACCGGCCAGCGCAGCGGCAATCCGGCGCCTCCAGCTCACGTGCTGCGCTCCCCGATCAGCCGGGCAACGACGAGCAGCCCGCCGATGCCAAGAAACCACGCGACCATGCCCTCGGGGATCGGCCCGAGATGCCCGAGCGACCAGCCGCCGGCATCCCTGGGGTTCGTGCGCACCTCAACCACGTACCGCGCGATCGAGTCGATGTCGTGCTGGTCGAGCTGGCTCTCGCTGAACCGCGGCATCAGGTACGGCCCGATCCGGATCGCCTCGGCGATCTGCGTCGGCGTCGCGCTGTCGAGCGGCGGCACCGAGGCACCCGGGACGACGCCACCCGTCCCTGTGATCTGATGGCAGCCGGCGCACGCGTCGGCGAACACCGTACGGCCATGCGAGAGCGACCCGGCGACCGGGTCGGCATGCGGCACCGGTGGGCCGCCGAGCGACGCGATGTAGCTCACCAGCGCGCGGATCTGCCCGGGTGGATACGCCGGATGCGCGCGTCTCGGCGGGAGCCCTGGCGCCGTCAGCGGCATCCGCCCCGTGGACAGATAGAAATCGGCAGCCTGCGCTCCGACGCCGACCAGCGAGGGGCCGCGGCCCTGCACCCCGGTGGCGGACATGCCGTGGCAGCTCGCGCAGCCGTTGACGAACAGCCGGCGACCGAGCGCGACGTCGCTGGTCCGGGACACCAGCGTGCCGGCCCGGGGCGGAGTGTCGACCCACGCCAGGCCGACGACGAGCGCGCCCGCAAGCACGACCAGCGCCATGCCCACGATCCGGGCCACCCGGTCACGCACGGCCGGCCTCCGCGCGCTCGCGCAGCAGCTGGTCGGCATGCTCGCGCCGCACAGCGCGCGCGCCAACGCCGAGCGCGGCCAGCCCCAGGGCCACCGATCCGGTGAACATGAGCGCGGCCGCCGCACGCTGGTCGCCCATCGAGATGCCGTGATAGGCGGGCCGGCCCGCGCCCATCAGCCAGAACGACAAGGCGTCGCCGGCCGGGATGGCGGCCAGCAGCACGGCGACCGGCCCCGCCGGCGACCGTGACGCGGGCCACGCGACCACTCCCGACCAGCACGTCACGGCCAGCAGGAGCAGGCACGCCTGCGTGATCCCGTGCAGCAGGCCGTGCCGCAGCTCGAGGTGCAGCAGCGCCGGCGCGTGGATCATGACCTGGGCGCCCGTGAGCGTGGCCCAGGCGAGCGCCAAACCGGCGACCGTCCACCGCCCCGCGGCAAATGGCGCCGGCCAGGCGAGGAGCGGTGCCGCGAGGTAGACGACCGCGACGAGCTCCGCCATGTGCACCGCGAGCGGCCGCGTTGCGTCGATGCGCTCGGGCGGAACGGTCGCGACGGCGAGCACCAGCAGCCCGGCCACCATCGATGTCGCCCGCAGCCTCATCGCCGGGCATCCGACCGCTGGGCGAGCAGTTCCCGCACCACGCCGCCGAGACCGACGGCTATCACGCCGAGCGCGAGCAGCACCAGCCAGCGGCCTGCCGCGATCGCGGTCAGCAGGAGCAGCACGCCGAACGCCGTCAGCGTCGGCGCAAGGCTGACGTCGGGAATTGCGCGGACATCACGCTGGCGCGGCGCCGCGACGCCGACCGCCACCCCGGTGAGCACCGTCACGACCGCCGAGCACGCGAGCAGGATCCAGGGGCTCCGCACGGAGCCCGACCACAGCAGGAGCCCGACGGCGAAGGCGGCGAGCGCCAAGCCCCAGCCGATCAGCGGTACAGCCGGCCTCACGTCGGGGACTCCTCGCGCAGGTCAAGCAGCGGGGCGTGCGAGCGGATCGGCGGCAGCGAGTCGAAGTTGTGCCGCGGCGGCGGCGAAGTCGTCCACCACTCGACCGTCTGCCCGTTCCAGGGGTCGTTCCCGGCCGGCCGGCCGCTCATCCAGCTACGCAGGAGGTTGACGGCGAACACGACCATCGCCACGCCGACCACGTAGCTCCCGATCGTCGACACCAGGTTCCAGTCGGCCAGGTTGGCGACGCGAGGATAGTCCGCGACGCGGCGAACCATGCCATCCCACCCGAGGATGAAGAACGGGAAGAAGGTCAGGTTCGTCCCGATAGCGAGCACCCAGAAGTGCAGCTTCCCGAGGCCCTCGCCCAGCAGGCGGCCGGTCGCCTTGGGATACCAGTGGTAGATCCCCGCGAAGAGGCCGAACAGGCTCCCCGCAAACAGCGTGTAGTGGAAGTGGCCGACGACGAAGTACGTGTCGTTGACGTGGTAGTCGAGCGGCGCGCTGGCGACGTAGATGCCGGTCAGGCCGCCCACCAGGAACTGCACGAAGAATCCGAGCGCGAAGAGGGTGGACGTGCGCAGCACCAGCGCGCCGCCCCACATCGTCATGAGCGCGTCGAAGTACTCGACCCCGGCGAAGATCAGGAGGGCAATGCTGGTCACGGAGAAGTACTCGTTGGTGACCTGGCCGGTCGTGAACATGTGGTGCCCCCACACGGCCATCGACGTCGCGGCGAACCCGAGGATGGCGACCACGAACACGCCGTACCCCGACATCCGCCGGCCGGCCGCCGTGGCGATCACCTCGAGCGAGGCGCCGACGAACGGAAAGAACATCACATAGACGACCGGGTGCCCGTAGAACCAGAACAGGTTCAGGTAGGTGTTCGGGTCGACCCCGATGCTGGTGTGGCGGGCGACGAACAGCAGGCCCATCGCGCCCGCCAGAGCCGGAAAGGCGAACAGGACGTTGAAGCACGTCGCCACCATCGTCCAGGTGAACACCGGCACGCGCAGCATCGTCATGCCGGGCGCGCGTCGCAGGAGGACGGTCGCCAGGATGGTTCCCGCGAGGATCATCGAGCTGATCGCCTCGGCGGTCACCCCCGCCGTCCAGAGGTCGGTCCCGGTGCCCGGCGAGAACGTGTCGTTGGACATGGGCAGGAACTCCGTCCACCCGTCGCGGGGATAGCCGCTGGTCGTGAACAGCGACGAGTACGACAGCACGCCGCCGCCGATCATCAGCCAGAGGGCGAACAGGTTCAGCCGCGGCGCCACCAGATCGGCGGCACCGACCTGGAGCGGCACCAGGTACGCCCCGAGCGCCAGCGCCGCCGGCGTCATGACGAAGTAGATCATCGTCGAGCCGTGGAGCGAGTACAGCTCGTTGTAGCGGTCACGCGAGAGGAACTGGAGACCCGGCTGCGCGAGCTCGGTACGCATGGTCAGCGCGACCAGTCCTCCGGTCACCAGGAAGACGCCGCACATCCATCCGAGGTGCGTCGCGATCCGCTTGTGGTCGGTCGCGCCGAGCCAGGAGAGGACGAGCCCGGGAGCGGGCCGGGGATCCGCGGTGGGGGCCGGCGTGGCCGCGCTCACGCGGCGCCCCCCGCCTGCCACGTCTGGAACTGCGAGGGCGCCAGCACTCGCACCGAGAAGCGCATGTAGGCGTGATTCCACCCGCAGAACTGGGCGCACTCGCCCAGGAACGACCCGGTCCGGTCGAAGCGCAGGTCGAACACGTTCGTGCGGTCGGGGTATGCGTAGCGCTTGAACCGCGAGGACGGGATGAACATCGAGTGGATCACGTCCTGCGAGCGGAGCCGGAACTCGATCTCCTGGCCCGCCGGAACGACCAGGTCGCGCGATTGGCGGCCGTCCGGATACGTGAACGTCCAGCGCCACTGCGCGGCCAGTACGTCGACGGTCAGGGCCGGGTGCGACGAGACCGCGTCGACGCGGTCCTCCGTGCGGATCGTGCCGATGGCGAGACCGGCCGCGGCGACGACGAGGACGGCGACGTACGCAGCGGTCATGCCGTGGTGCTTTCCGGTCGGTGTCGCCGAGCGCCCGGGTCGCGCGCGGAAGCGCAGCACCGCCACCGCGTAGGCGGCCGTCACCAGCACGAAAGCGACGGCCAGCACCGCGACGTACGGCTTGAGCAGCGTTGAGTACTGACGTGCCGTGTCGCCGGCCAGCACCAGCGGGACGTGGGGGGACACCGTCCGGCGATGTTACCCCGAGGCGCGCGCGCGAGAAACGCGGCGCAGCGCGATTCGGCGCGCGGCCTGGCGGGCATGGCGTTCGGGAGTCACACCAGGAGGTAGACGATGCCGACACGCAAGGAAGACCTGCCGGGCACGCTCAAGCGTTCGCCGGCCAAGGTGCAGCGCACCTACGCCAAGACGCTCGACAGCGCGCACGAGGAGTACGACTCCGAGGAGCGCGCCCATCGCACCGCCTTCGCCGCCGTCAAGCACGTCGCGGAGAAGAAGGGCGACCACTGGGAGCTGAAGGATCGGAAGGGACCGTCCGACGAGCAGAGCGCCCAGTCGGGCGCCGCCGCCCGGAAGCATCCCAAGCCCACCGCCGGCGGCGTCGACGCGGCCGGGGCGAGCAAGCAGGAGCTCTACGAGCGCGCCCGGAAGCTCGGCGTGAAGGGCCGCTCGAAGATGGACAAGACCCAGCTCGGCCGCGCCATCGCCCGCCGCAACGGCTAGCAGCCTCACCGCCGGAGGTCGCCGCCCGGCGGCCTCCGGCGCAGCTGGGCTGCATCCCGTGTTCGGAACCGCCGGGGATCGGGCACTACCGGTCTATGCCAGTGGAGCCCGCCCAGCAGGGGCGCGAGAGCCCCGGCGACGGAGACGGCCTGCGACCGCCGATCGGGCTCACGCTTCCGCGGCATCGCGATCTCGAGGGGCGGATCTGGCCGTGGTCGGAGCGTGTCCGCCAGGCGATCACGCTGCTGCTGCTCGCGTTCGTGGTGGCCGCGCTCGCAAACGTCTTCGGACAGCGCCCGAGCACCGCCTCCGCGACCTCGGCAGCCGCCAGGCTGCGGGTGCAAACGCCGTCCGCCGTACGCGGCGGCCTGATCTACCAGACGCGGGTGGACGTCACCGCGACGCGGGCCATCGCACGCCCCGTCATCACGCTCGACCGCAGCTGGCTCGACGGCATGACGCTCAACTCGGTGCAGCCGTCGCCGGCGTCGCAGACGAGCGGCCGCGGCGGGGCCACGTTTCAGTACCCGGCCCTGGCTGCCGGTCAGACGCTGACCGTGTGGTTCGAGTGGTCGACCAACCCGACGCTCGTCGACTGGCGGCGGCCGCGCACCGTGACCGTGGGCGACGGCGGCCGTGAGCTCGTCCACGAGACGTCGACCATCACGGTGTTCCCCTGATGGATCTCGTCCTTCGCTGCCTCGTGCTGTTCCCGCTGGTGCTGATCCTGATCCGCGTGATCAACCGGCGTGAGCTGACGTCGATGGAGCCCTTCGACGTGGTGCTGCTCGTCGTGGTGGGCGACCTCCTGCAGCAGGGGATCACGCAGAACGACTTCTCGGTGACGGGCGCGGCGATCGTCGTCACGACCATCACCCTGCTGTCCGCCGGCACGGCGTACGTCAACTGGCGGTTTCCGGGGCTGCGCAGGGCGCTCGAGGGCGAGCCGGTGATCCTGCTCGAGGGCGGGCGGCCGATCGAGCGCAACCTGCGCCGCCAGCGGATCACGTTCGCGGAGCTCGAGGCGCAGGCCCGACAGCAGGACATCCCCAACCTCGAGCGCGTGGCGTATGCGGTGCTCGAGACGAACGGCAAGATCAGCTTTCTGACGCGGCCGTCGTGAGCGTTTCGGACGGCACGAGGGTGGGAACCCCGACCGCGTGAGCGACCTGCCCACCCAGATCGGCTATCACCTGTCCTGCGAGGAGCACGGCCCCGACCGCCTCGTGGAGTGGGGCAGGCGCGCCGAGGAGGCGGGGTTCGACTTCATCACGATCTCCGACCACTACCATCCGTGGACACATGCGCAGGGGCAGAGCCCGTTCGTCTGGAGCGTGCTGGGCGCGCTCGCGCAGGTGACCGAGCGCGTCGAGATCGGGACGGCGGTGACGTGCCCCATGATGCGGATCCATCCGGCCGTGATCGCGCAGGCCGCAGCAACCACCGCCTGCATGCTGCCCGGCCGCTTCTTTCTCGGCGTGGGCACGGGCGAGGCGCTGAACGAGCACATCCTCGGCGACCGCTGGCCGTCGAGCGGCGTGCGGCGCGACATGCTGGAGGAGGCCGTCGCCGTCATCCGGCTGCTCTGGGAGGGTGGCAGCCAGTCGCACTTCGGGCGTCACTACACCGTCGAGCAGGCGGCCGTCTTCACGCTTCCCGATGACCTTCCGCCCATCATCGTGTCCGGCTTCGGGACCCACGCAACCCGCCTCGCCGCCCGCATCGGCGACGGCTACATGAACACGGCACCCGACGCGGACGCCGCCGCGCTGTTTCGGGCCGAGGGCGGAACCGGGCCCTGCTACGGCAAGCTCGACGTGTGCCTCGCAGACAGCGAGGCCGAGGCCCGCCGGATCGCGCTGCGGACGTGGCCCACCTCCGCCATCCAGGGTGAGGTGATGCAGATCCTGCCGCTGCCCGCCCACTTCGAGCAGGCGACGGCCAGGGTCACCGAAGAGCAGGTGGCCGAGAGCATCGTCTGCGATCAGGACATCCAGGTGCACGTCGACCGCCTGCGGGAGTACGCGTCGGCCGGCTACGACCGTGTGGTCGTTCAGCAGGCGGGCGACGACCAGTGGCGGCTGCTGGACGCCTACCGCCACGAGGTGCTGCCCGAGCTCGCCCACGCATCGCGGGCAGGCTCAGCCTAGATCGCTGGCTGCGGGTCCTCGACCGGCAAGGGAATCGGCAGGTCGGGTGCGGGCGTCCCGGGATCGGGCTCCGTCGGCGGCATGGCCGGCTCGGGCGGTGGCACCGAAGGATCCGGCGGGCGCGGCGCGGGCGGCGCTCCTGGAGGCTGAGGCATGGACATGGCGGACGCGGTACCCGCGCCGGGCCAGCGCCAAACGGGCCACGTTTGGCGGGGCGGCACAGGGGTAGGGGTGCCGGGATGCAACTCGCCGATCCGACGACCTTCGGGCTCCACCAGCCGTGGCCGACGGTGATCCGCGTGGCCGCCGCCCTCGCAGTCGCGGCGGCGGTGCTTGCCTGGTCAGACAACATCGCCCGCTGGTGGGTCGCGCGCGCCGACCGCAAGTACGACCTGACGGCCGACACCGCGGAGATCGCGAACCTGAAGCGCCGGGAGACGGCGATCTCGGTCGCCCGGACGACGATCCGTTACGTCGCGATCCTGATCGCGGCCATCGTCCTGATCCAGGCGTTCGCCGGGGCGGGCAAGGTCACGGCGGTGGCCGGTGCGTCGCTCTTCGTCGTGCTGCTGGGGTTCGCCGGACAGCGGTTCCTGACCGACATCCTGACCGGCGCGTTCATGCTCTTCGAGGGCTGGTACGCCGTCGGCGACATGATCATCATCGAGCCTTTCAAGCTCGAGGGCGTGGTCGAGGAGCTGTCCCTGCGTGCCACGAGCGTGCGCGCGGTCAACGGCGAGCTGATCCGGGTGCACAACTCGCAGGTGCTCGCGGTGCGCCGGCTGCCGCGCGGCGTGCGGGAGCTGGAGATCGAGCTGTTCTGCACGGATGCCGACCGCGGCCGGCGGCTGGTCGACCGCGTCTCGAGGATCATGCCGACCGGCCCCATGCAGTTCGTGCGCCGCCCGCGCGTGCTGGACGCCGAACGGCTCGACGACGACCTGGTGCGGATCCGCGCGAGGTGTGCGACCGCCGCGGGCCGCGAGTGGCTGGCGCAGGACTTCCTGCCCGACGTGCTCAAGGAACGCGCCGACGCGGGGCTGATCGTCCACGGGCCGGTGGTGACCGAGGTCGACATCTCGAACGAGCCGTCGAAGTACTACGCGCGCATCTACGGCAGCGGCGCGGGCGCCCGCACCGCCTGAGTCAGCGCGGCGTCGGGTCGGGCTGGGGCGGCGCCACGTTCCCGGACGACCATCCCGGCCGGCCCGGCCAGCCGGCGAACCGGCCCAGCACGGCGATCACCGCCGGCGCCAGCAGCGACCGCACCAGGAACGTCTCGAGCAGGATGCCGAGCGCCATCACGCCCGCGAGCTCGCGGAACGGACGGATGGGGATCAGCGCCACCAGCGCGAAGCTGGCCGCAAGCGACAGGCCCGCGGCGCGGATCGCGCGCGACGCCTGGGGAATGGCGATCGCGATCGCCTCACGCATCGGGCGCCGCTCCGCCTCACGCCAGATCCTCCCGGCGATCAGGACGTTGTAGTCCGAGCTGAGCGAGACCAGCAGCACGGCGCCCGCGAACGGCACGTAGTACGTCAGATCGGGATAGCCGAGCTGGTGCTGGAACACCCAGACGGCCGCGCCCATCGTCGCCGTCACGCTGAGGGCGTTCACGACCAGGAGCGCCACCGGCGCGACGAGCGCGCGCATGAACACGATCATCAGGAGCAGGTTGACCAGCAGCACGGCGACCGCGATGGTGATGGCGTCGCGCGTCACGGCATCGATCGCCGCCTTCGCCAGCGCCGTCTGCCCGGCGACCTGCACCTCCGCCCCGCCCATCCCGGCCTGCCGGATCAGGCCCGGCATGGCGTCCTCGAGGTGCTCGAGATCCGAGACGGCGCCCGGTCCCAGCGGATCGCGGTCGGACACCAGGACGTAGCGGGCGGCACGGCGATCCGGCGTCAGGAACGGCTGCACCGGTGCTCCCGGGGGCTGCTCCGCCGGGCCCGCGACGCCGGCGATCCCCTGCTGCGAGCGAAGCGACCGCTCGAGCGAGGCGAGGCCCTCCGCCGGCAGGGCGCCCGAGCGGCTCTGGACGATCACCTCGGCCGGGGCGAGCACGCCGGGCGCAAACCCCTTCGCGGCGGCGCGCGCCGCGACCTGCGACTCGCTGCTCGCGGGCAGGCCGGTGATGACGTCGACGCCGAGGTGCATCGTGCGCAGCTCGAGCGCCGCGACGGTCAGCACGGCGGCGGTGAGGACGCCGATCAGCGCGGCGACCGGCCGCCCGGCGGCGATGTGCGCCACCCGCGCGCCGAGCCGGTTCCGGCGCTGCTGCGGATCGGGCCGCGCCGACGGCCATACGGCGAAGCGGCCGAGCATCGCGATCGCCGCGGGCACGAACAGCACCGAGACGAGCATCGCGATCGCGACCGTCGCAGCGAGCGCCGGTCCCAGATCGCGGAAGAAGCCGAGCGACGAGGCGCGCAGCGCGATCAGGCTGACCGACAGGATCAGGCCGCCGGTGAAGACGATCGGCGCAACCTCGGCGGCGGCGGCGAACGCACAGTCGCGCGGCGGCGACCCCGCGCGGAAGCGGTCGCGGAAGTCGGAGAGGAAGAAGACCGAGTAGTCGGTGACGACGCCGAGCAGCAGCGCGATCAGCAGCGGCTCGATCTCCTGCGGCAGCGTCCCGCCGACCCGGTCGGACAGCTCCGTGAGCGCGTAGAGCGTGATCGGGAACGCCACGCCCATCGAGCCCATCGTGATCACCGCCGCCCCGGGCGACCGGAACACCAGGATCACGATCGCCGCCACAACGGCGACCGTGAGCACCTCGATCAGGTCGAGCCGGTCGAGGATCAGCGCGCCCTGCTCCATGCGCGCGGGCGTCACGCCGGTCAGCCCGACGGGGGCGTCCCCCGGCTGGTTCAGCCGGTGCAGGAAGGCGTGGCCCTGGATGGTCCGCTCGGCGGGCGTGTAGCTGGAATCGAAGGCCAGGTGGGTGATCGCGGTGGTGGAGTTGCCCTTCGACGCGGGCGCGCCGGGGACCGAGATCAGCGGCGTCGCCAGGCTCGCCCCGGTGCTGGTGTCGCGATGCCGGTCGATCGCGGCGGCCCGGTCGATGACCCGGTGCTGTGCGTCCTCCGACAGGCCGCCCGGTGCGTGCTGGACGACGATCACGTCGCTGCCGGCGGGCGCGCGGAAGAGCCGCGTGGCGGTCTCCTCAGCGCGCAGGGCGGGTGCGTCCTTGGGCACCAGGTTGAGGACGCCGGATCCGGTCTCGAACGTCCGCATGTGCAGCCCCGAGTAGACCGCGGCGGCGACGAACGCCGGCACGATCAGGAACCAGAGCCGCACGGCCACCCAGGCGACCGCGCGGGCGGGAAGCGACCGGCGAGGCGGCCGCCCGGCCGGCTCCGTCACGCCTTCGCCTCCGGGACGAGGCCGCTGTTTGCCCGGATGCCACGGCGCAGCCCGCGGCTCCGCTCGGTCTCAGCGTTGATCTCGGCGCCGAGCAGGAGCGCGAGGCTCGAGAACCACAGCCACGTCAGCGTCACGATCACGGCGGCGAGCGACCCCCACGTCTTGTTGTAGCTGCCGAAGTTGTTCGCGTAGAGGGCGAACGCGCCGGACACGAGCAGCCAGGTGACGAGCGCGACCACGACACCGGGCGTGATGAACTGGAACTTCCGCTGCCGGACGTTCGGGCCGAGGTACAGGACCGCGGCGAACGTGCTCATCAGCGCGAGGACCAGCACCGGCCAGCGGCCGACCGACCACAGGAGGGCGAACAGGCTCGACTCGCCGACGCGGTCGCCGATCCAGCCGCTGACGGCGGGGCCCAGGACGAGGGCGAGCACGACCGCTGCGACGGCGACCACGCCGCAGAGCCCCATGATCACCGAGACCACGCGCGTGCGCACGAAGCCGCGCGTCTCGTCACATTCGTACGCCATGTTGAGCGACCACATCACCGTCTGCATGGCGCCGCTCAACGAGTAGACCGCGAGCGCGGCGCCGGCGGCGATCATCAGGCCGCCCTGCTGGGAGGCGACGACGTTGCGCAGGCTGCCCCGCACGAGGTGGATGGCGTCGGAGGGGACGAACGTGCTGAGGTGGTCGAGGAGCGTGTTCACGGCCCCCGGGCCGGCGGCGGCGCTGAAGATGCCGAGCGCGAGGAGGAGCGTCGATGGGATCGCGAGGAAGGCGTTGAAGGCGACCGCCTGAGCCAGGTGCGTGACCTGGTCGTCCCGCGCCTTTTTCACGCCGCGCAGGCAGATCGCGCCGTAGTCGCGGGCGGTCAGATCGGTCAGCCCGGGGTCCGCGAGCGTCGGCTCATGCCGCTCGGGCTGCGGGCTCGGCTGGGGGGTGCGGGCAGACCCGGCTTCGATCCGCGCCGCCCTGGTGGATGCCACGAAGCGTGCTCCTCGAGGAGTTTCGACAGCACCACTACCGCGGTGGCGTACGGGTCAAACCACCCAGGTTTCGACGGATCGCGGCGTGGGGAAATCGGGTCGCATGAACGGGAAGACGTTGGGCTACGACCCCTACGACCCGAATGGGATGGACGAGAACTGGATCTCGGAGTGGGTGGAGTTCGGCCTCCGCGAGATGGCGGTCTATCTGCGGCGCCAGGCCGCGTTCGAGGCGTACTACCAGCGGCGCCGGCTGCGGCCTGCCGGGTAGCCGCGGCAGACCGCCGGGTAGTCAGCGAGCGGGCGACGCCGCCGGGGCCAGCTCGACCGTCTCGCGCAGGAACGGCATAGCGTCGGCGTCGTCCGCCGGCGCGTCCAGCTCCTCGGCGTAGCGCCGCCCGTCCCAGACGGCCTGGGCGATCGTGCCGGGGGCGAGAGCGTCGCCGACCGCCCGAACGCTCGTGATTCCGAGCGCCTCGAGGTCGCGGGCGAGAGCGCCCTGCGGAAGGCGCGCGGTGACGGTCAGCAGCGCGTCGCACTCGAGCTCCCGCCCGCGGCCCGTGTAGGCGCACACCAGCTGCAGGCCGCCGGCCGTGCCGCCGACGACGGAGGCGTTCAGCTCGAGCTGAACGCCGAGCTCCAGCAGCCGCGCCTGGATCCGCGCCTGCTCCATCGTGTGGTCGGTCCACTCCGACACCCGCGAGGCCGGCGTCACCAGCGTCACCCGGCGGCCCTCGCGCAGGAGCAGCTCGGCGAGCACGCCGCCCATGTAGTAATGGTCGTCGTCGAAGATGGCAACGTGCTCGCCCGCAGGGCGGCTGCCGGCCATCACGTCATCCGGCGTCAGGGTCTCGAGCTCCGGATCGAGCGCGATCGGCCGGGTGTGCCATCGCCCGACGCCGTCTGCTCGCCAGCGGGAGCCCGTGGCCACGGCCACGTGGTCGAACCCGTACGAGGCCACCTCCGCGGCGTCCAGCGGGCTCTCGAACGCGAGCTCCACGTTGGCCATGCGCTCCACCTGCGCCTTGCGGTAGTCGAGCACCCGGATCCAGGCCGCCAGGCCGGGGAGCCGGGCCTCGCTCGCGACACGGCCGCCGAGAGCGGCGCTCGCCTCGGCGAGGACGACCTCGTACCCGCGGCGGCCGAGCATCATCGCCGCCTCGAGCCCGGCCGGACCGGCGCCGACCACCAGCACCCGCGCATCGCTCCCCTTGGGACGGATCCGCTCGGGGTGCCAGCCGCGGCGCCACTCCTCCCCCATGCTGGGATTCTGCGTGCACCGGATCGGCGCCATCGTGAAGTCGCCCGATACGCAGATGTTGCAGCCGATGCACTCACGGATGTCCTCGTAGCGGCCCTGCTCGAGCTTGACCGGCAGGAACGGGTCGGCGATCGACGGCCTGGCGGCGCCGATCATGTCCATGACGCCGTCGCGGATCATCCGCACCATCGTGTCGGGAGAGGTGAACCGCCCCACGCCGACCACCGGCTTGGTCGTCAGGCGCTTGAGGCCGCGCACGTACGGCTCCTGGCCGCCCTCGTCCTGGAACCGGGATGTGACCGAGTCGTCCGGCCACGAGCCGAGCATGAAGTCCCAGCAGTCGGGCAACTCGCCGACCAGTCCCAGCACCTCCTCGATCTCGCCGCGCTCGAGCCCGCGCTCCCCGATCAGCTCGTCCACCGCGATCCGGCACACGACCCCGGCGCGTCCCTCGCAGACCTCGGCCGTGTCCTCGAGCACCTCCCGCAGCAGCCGCGTCCGGTTCTCGACGCTCCCGCCGTACTCATCGGTGCGATCGTTGTACCGCCGGGACAGGAAGTGCTGCAGCACGCTCAGGTTGTGCCCGGCGTAGACGTAGACGATGTCGTAGCCCGCGCGCAGGGAGCGGTCGACCGCCTGGCGGTGCCATCGGCGGACGTCGGCGATGTCCGAGGCCTCCATGCGACGGGCCTGCACCGGATCGTTCCACTTCACCGGCAGGTCGGAGGGCGCCATGGGCACGATCCGCGAGTACCGGTTGGACGCCGCGATGCCGTTGTAGCAGAGCTCGATCCCGGCCAGCGAGCCGTGCTCGTGCACCTCGTCGCAGAGCCGCTCGTGCATCGGGATGTCGCGGTCGTCCCAGATCCGCCCCTCGATGTACGGCGTCACCTCCGCCGACGGGTGGATCTCGACCTCCTCCGTGCACACCACCGCCCAGCCGCCCTCGGCCTTCACGCCCCGCATGCGCGCGTGCGCGCTCGGATCGCGGTAGCCCATGCCGTTGCAGTGCGGCACCTGGAAGAACCGGTTCCGTGCGGTCACCGGGCCGATCTGCACCGGCTCGAAGAGGAGGTCGAAGCGGGGCTCGCGCATGGGCACTCCGTGGTGGTGGTCGGGGGCGCGCGAAGGCTACCAAGCCCCGTCGAAGCCGGCCCGTTCAGGGGCCGGCGAACCGCGGGACTACGATCCCATCCGATGCGCGCGCTGGTGAAGACGACGGCGGAGCCCGGCCTCTGGCTCGAGGACGTCCCGGAGCCGGAGTACGGCATCAACGACGTCCTGATTCGGGTGCACCGCACGGGCATCTGCGGCACCGACGTCCACATCTACCGCTGGGACGAGTGGGCGCAGCGGACGATCCCCGTGCCGCTCGTGATCGGTCACGAGTTCGTCGGCGAGATCGTCGCCGTCGGCGACAACGTCAGCGACTTCCACCCCGGCGACCTCGTGAGTGGCGAGGGCCACGTCGTCTGCGGCCGCTGCCGCAACTGCATGGCCGGCAGGCGGCACCTGTGCGCCCACACGCAGGGCGTCGGGGTGAACAGGCCGGGGGCGTTCGCCGAGCTGATCGCCCTGCCGATGACGAACATCTGGCACCACTGGCCGGGCGTCGACCCTGAGATCGCCGCCATCTTCGACCCCTTCGGCAACGCCGTCCACACCGCGCTCGCCTTCCCCGTGCTCGGCGAGGACGTCCTGATCACGGGCGCGGGCCCCATCGGCTGCATGGCGGCGGCGGTGGTCCGGCACGCCGGGGCGCGCCACGTCGCCGTGAGCGACCCGAATCCCTACCGCCTGGAGCTGGCCGGGCGCATGGGTGCGACGGTGACCGTCGACCCCACCCGCCGCGAGCTGGCCGACGTCCAGCAGGAGCTCGGCATGACGGAGGGGTTCGACATCGGGCTCGAGATGTCGGGCAACGGCGATGCCCTGCACGGCATGCTCGCCAACATGTCGCACGGGGGGCGCATTGCGATGCTGGGCATACCCACGCGCGAGATCGCCATCGATTGGACTCAGGTGGTGTTCAACATGCTCACGCTGAAGGGCATCTACGGGCGCGAGATGTACGAGACCTGGTACCAGATGACGGTGATGCTGCAGTCCGGCCTCGACATCTCGCCGGTGATCACGCACAGGTTCCGGTACGACGAGTTCGAGGTGGGATTCGAGGCGGCCGGCTCCGGCGAGTCCGGCAAGGTGCTGCTCGACTGGAGGGAGATCTGATGGTGTCGTCCACCCTGCAGACGGACCTGCGGGAGCGGATGCGGGAGCTTCGCGACCAGGGGCTGTACAAGCGGGAGCACGTCATCGACACGCCGCAGGCCGACATGGTCGAGGTCGAGGACGCCGGTCGGGTGCTGAACCTCTGCGCGAACAACTACCTGGGCCTCGCCAGCCATCCGGACATCGTCGCCGCGGCACACGATGCGCTCGAGCGCTGGGGCTTCGGCATGGCGTCGGTGCGCTTCATCTGCGGCACCCAGCGGATCCACCGCGACCTCGAGGAGCGGCTCAGCGCGTTCCTCGGCACCGAGGACACGATCCTCTACAGCAGCTGCTTCGACGCGAACGGGGGCCTGTTCGAGACGCTGCTCGGCGCCGAGGACGCGGTCATCTCCGACGAGCTGAACCACGCGTCGATCATCGACGGCATCCGCCTGTGCAAGGCACAGCGGCTGCGGTACCGCAACCGCGACCTCGACGAGCTCGAGGCGCGCCTGCAGGAGTCGTCGGGGGCCCGGTACCGGCTGATCGCCACCGACGGCGTGTTCTCGATGGACGGCTACGTCGCCGAGCTGCGAGGCATCTGCGACCTCGCCGACCGCTACGACGCCCTGGTCATGGTGGACGACTCGCATGCCGTCGGCTTCGTCGGAGAGCACGGCCGCGGAACCCACGAGCTGCACGACGTGATCGGCCGGGTCGACATCATGACCGGCACGCTCGGCAAGGCGATGGGCGGTGCCAGCGGCGGCTACACCTCCGCGAGCCGCGAGATCGTGGAGCTGCTCCGCCAGCGGTCGCGACCGTATCTGTTCTCGAACAGCATCCCGCCGCCCGTGGCCGGCGCGACGATGACCGCCCTCGACCTGATCGAACGCTCGAGCGACCTGCGGGCGACGCTCCGCCGCAACACGGAGCATTTCCGCGGGCGGATGACCGAGCTCGGTTTCGACATCCTGCCGGGCGACCACCCGATCGTGCCGGTGATGGTCGGCGACGCGGCCCTGGCCGGCCGCCTGGGCGAGGGGCTGATCCGGCGAGGCGTCTACGCGGTCGCGTTCTCCTATCCCGTCGTCCCCAACGGCACGGCTCGGATCCGCACGCAGATGTCGGCTGCGCACACCATCGAGGAGCTCGACTTCGCGGTCGACCAGTTCGCCGCGGCGCGTGAGGAGATGGGCCGGTAGCGGCAATCTCCCGCCGCCGGGGGCCCCGGCTCGGGCACCGCTAGCCGGCGGCCACCTGGGAGCGGGCAACCGAGAGCGGGTGATGGCACGCGGCAAGATGTCCGTCGCCGTGGAGGGTTAGAGGCGGCTCCACTCGGGCGCAGATCTCAGTGGCGTACCGGCAGCGCGGATGGAACCGGCATCCCGACGGCGGGGAGACGGGGCTCGGCACGTCACCTGTCAGCACGATGCGCTCACGCGCCGCCGCCGCCCGGGGATCGGGCACGGGCACCGCTGAGAGCAGCGCCTCGGTGTACGGGTGCACCGGCCGCGCATACAGCTCCTCCGCCGGCGACAGCTCCACCAGCTTCCCCAGGTACATGACCGCGATCCGGTCGGAGACGTGCCGGACGACGGCGAGGTCGTGTGCGATGAACACGTACGTCAACCCCAGGTCGTCCTGCAGGTCGTCGAGCAGGTTGATCACCTGCGCCTGGATGGACACGTCCAGCGCCGAGACCGGCTCGTCGCACACGACCAGCCGCGGGTTGACGGCAAGCGCGCGGGCCACGCCTATCCGCTGCCGCTGCCCGCCGGAGAATTCATGCGGGTAGCGGTTGATGTGCTCGGGGCTCAGCCCGACCAGCTGCAGGAGCTCCTCCACCCGCCGGCGAGTGCCGTCGGGCGGCCCCATGCCGTGCACCTTCAGCGGGCCGCCGACGATCTGGCCGAGCCGGTGGCGAGGGTTGAGCGACGCATACGGATCCTGGAACACGATTTGGATATGGCGTCGCAGCGAGCGCAGCCTCGTGCCGCCGATCGCGGTGATGTCCTCCCCGTCGAACCTGATCGTTCCCGAGGTCGGCTGGTGGAGGCGAACGATGCACCGGCCGAGGGTCGACTTTCCGCACCCCGACTCGCCGACCAGGCCGAGCGTCTCGCCTGCCTCGACGGCGAACGTCACGCCGTCGACCGCGTGGACGACCTTTCCCCGCGAGAGCACGCCCGCACCGGTCCGGAAGTGCTTCGTGAGATCCTCGACCTCGAGCAGGGGCCGCGTCACCGCGCGGCCTCCGGCGCTCCGCCCAGCTGCCCCGCGCGAGCATCCTCGCGGCTTGCCTGAGGCAGCAGGCAGGCGTCGAGATGCTCTGCCCCGACCCGCGCTTCCAGCGCGGGAACCAGTTCCGTGCAGCGATCGAAGCGGTTCCCGCACCTCGGCGCGAACGCACATCCGGTCGGGAGGTCGATCAGCGACGGCGGCTGTCCAGGGATCGCCGCCAGCCGTGCCGGCTTCGGGCCGTCGAGCCGCGGCACCGAGCCCATCAGGCCCCAGGTGTACGGATGCTGCGGGCGGTCGAACAGGTCGAGCGTCGTGGCCCGCTCCACCGCGCGGCCCGCATACATGACCATGACGCGATCGGCCAGACCGGCGACCACGCCGATGTCGTGGGTGATCAGGATCACGGCCGCACCGGACTCAGCGCGAAGGCGGTCCAGCAACTCGAGGATCTGTGCCTGAATCGTCACGTCGAGGGCGGTCGTCGGCTCGTCGGCGATCAGCAGCGCGGGACTGCATGAGAGCGCCATCGCGATCATCACGCGCTGCCGCATGCCCCCCGAGAACTGGTGCGGGTAGTCGCGGGCACGGTGCTCGGGCTCCGGTATGCCAACGCTGCGCAGCAGCTCGACCGCGCGTCGGGCGGCGGCCCGCCGCGTGACCTGCTCGTGCGCGCGGATCTGTTCGGCGATCTGCCAGCCGATTCGGTGCACCGGGTTGAGCGACGTCATCGGATCTTGAAAGATCATCGCCGCCTCACGGCCGCGGATCTCCCGGAGCCTGCGCTCGGGGAGCGTGAGCAGGTTGCGGCCGCGGAAGACCGCCTCGCCCTCGATGACGACGTTCGGGTCGTCGATCAGCCCGAGCATCGCCAGCATGCTGACGCTCTTTCCCGAGCCGGACTCGCCCACCACGCCGAGCACCTCGCCGGCATGCAGGTCGAGGTCGAGATCATCCACCGCGCGCACGAGCCCGGCCTCGGTGCGGAAGGTCACGCGCAGGCCGCGGACGGAGAGGAGCGGCTCGCTCATGCGGCTTCTCCACAGAACGATCGCGCCGCCCGTTCCAGCACCGCTGCGCAGGTTTCGAGCGACTCGATGTCGACCCACTCCTCGGCCGTGTGCAGACCGGCGCCCTGCGGCCCGAACACGGCACAGGGGATACCGGCCTCGACCAGCACGCCCGAGTCCATCCATCCGTAGTCACTGCGGACGACGGGGGCGCGCCCGAGCACCTCCCCCGCAGCGCTGCTGAGCAGGGCGACGATCGGAGCATCCCGCCCGAGCATGACCGGCTCGCGTGCGATGACGACGTCGAAGCGCCCGCGAAAGCGGTCGTCCACGGCACGCGCGCCCTCCAACAGCCGCGCCATCTCCGCATGCGACTGCGCAACCGACTCGCCCGGCATCAGACAGCGTTCCACGCCGACCACGCATTCGGCCGGGTAGCTGGGATAGCTTTGGCCGCCCCGGATCGTGGACGCGTGGACGTTGGGCCGGCCCCATTCGGCGGTCGCACGCCCCGCCAGCTCACGGTCGAGCTGGAGGATCCCGGCGAGCAGCGGCCCCGCCAGCGCGATCCCGTCGACCCCCTGCTCCGGCTCACCTCCCGCAGACTCGCGCCCCTCGCTGGTCACGTCGTACCAGACGAACCCACCATGCGCGAACACCACGTCGAGATCCGTCTGCTCCGGCAGCACGGCCGCGTCAGCGTGGTACCGCGCGACCAGCGACTCCGCTCCCAGGCTCGCCCATTCCTCGTCGATCACCCAGGCGAGCAGGAGGTCGCCCCCCAGCCGAGCACCGGCGGCGAGCCGCTCGGCGGCGACCACCGCAGCCGCAATCCCGCCCTTCATATCGTTCGTGCCGCGCCCGTACATCCGGCCGCCACGAATTTCCGGGCGGAACTGGTTCGCCAGGCCGCCGACGACGTCCGTGTGGCCGCACACCATCAGCGCCGGGCCGCCGGCGCCGCGCAGGCGGCCGACGACGTTCGGGCGCCCCGGAGCCGCCTCCCAGACCTCGACCTCCAGCCCGGCCGTCTCCATGCGCGCCGCCAGCAGCCGAACGACCGCTCCCTCGCCCGCACCCCCGGGAACGAGCGAGGGGTTGGTCGAATCGACCGCCACCAGTTCGGCCAGCAGCTCGGCGACAGCGCTCATGGAGCAGCCCCGCAGGAACCGCGCACGATCAGGTGCGTGTCCAGGCGCACGCGCCGCCGGGGCCCGTCGTCACCCGCGATGCGAGCAAGCAGCCGCTCGCCTGCGATGCGGCCGAGCTCGCCGACCGGCTGCGACACGACGGTGAGCGGCGGATCCACGAGGGTCGTCCAATCCAGGTCGTCGAACCCGACGATCGCCACGTCCGCCGGGATCTGCAGCCCCAGCTCGCGGCATGCGAGAACGGCGCCGTACGTCATGAAGTTGTTGGCGGTGAACAGGGCCGACGGCCTGTCACGGCGGGCGAGCAGCGACCGCGCCGCCCGCACACCGTCCGCCTGGCTCGACCCACCGATGGACACCAGCGACTCGTCGAGCAGCCCTGCCTCCCGGAGCGTCCGGCGGTAGCCGGCGAGGCGTTCGGCCGAGGAGCTGATGGCCGGCGTGTCCGAGATCATCCCGATGCGGGCATGACGGAGGGAGAGCAGGTGCTCCACGGCCCGTCGCGCACCGGCGGTGTTCCGCGCGAGCACCGCGTCTGCGTCGACGCCGGGGACGGTGCGGTCGAGCAGCACCAAGGGCGGTGAGCCGCTGAACGATCCGGAGCCCGCGCCGGGAGCCGGCACCACCACGAGACCGTCCACGCGCCTCGCCCGCAGCGCCTGCATCGCCCGGCGCTCGCGGGCAGGGTCCTCGTCGGCATTCGCGAGCAGCACGGTGTAGCCGCGCGGCTCGAGGGCATCTGCCAGTCCGCGCGCCACACCGGCGAAGAAGGGATTGTCGATGTCGCCGACGATGAGGCCGACCGTGTGCGTTGCGCGCGACACGAGCGCACGTGCGACGCCGTTTGGCGTATAGCCCAACGCGGTCGCCGTCTCCGTGACCCGCACCCTGGCATCGGCGCTGGCATAGCCGTAGTTCCCCAGGACGCGGGCGGCGGTGGCCTGCGACACGCCGGCGGCGCGCGCAACGTCCCTCACGGTGACAGCCATGACGCCGCATGATAGCGTTATCAGGTCGTTGGCAAACCCCGGCCGAGAGGAATGGCGTGGATCACCTTGACGAGCTGGTGGAAGGGGCGAAGAGCTCCGAGTTGTTCTCGGCGCCGCACCTCGAAGCGGATGCCGGCCGCTTCCTCGCCGAGCAGGCCGACGGCGTTCTCGAGCTGGCGGCGGACGCACGATCACGCGGGCGGCGAGTGTTCTTCGTCGGCAGCGGCGGATCGTGGGCGAGCATGTACAGCGGCAAATGGCTGTGCGACCGCCTGACGGGCGCGATCACCGACGTGCTGCCGTCCTACGAGCTGGTCTGGCGCCGGCCGGCCGCTCTCGACTCGGACGCGCTGGTCATCCTCGCCAGCTACTCGGGCCGTACCGAGGACACGATGGAGGCCCTGCGCTTCGCTCGCAGCCGCGGCGCCGAAACCGTCGCCGTGACCCGCAGCGCCGACTCGCCGCTCGCGGCCCAGGCCGCCCATGTCCTTGCATATGACTCACCCGGCCTGTACTGCCTCCCCCTCCTCGCCGTCACGCTGTTCGCCTCACGCTGGGGAGAGCTGGACGGGAACGGCGAGGCGGCGGAGCTGCTCGAGGCGGTGCACGAGGTGCCCCGACAGGTGGGCGACGCGTATCGGTCCCAGGCCGAGCGCGGGCGTGAGCTCGCTGAGCGGTTCCGGGACTCCGATCTCCTCTACTGCATAGGCGCGGGGCCGCTGTTCGGACTCGCCTACAAGTTCGGCCTGACCGTGTTCATGGAGAACATGCGAATCCACGGATCGGTGATCGAAAGCGCTGAGTTCCGGCACGGGCCGGCCGAGATGCTCGACCGCCGCGGCGCGGACATGGCCGTTGTCGTCGGCACCGACGAGTCGCGCGAGATGACGCTCCGAACGCTGCACTTCGCCGAGCAGCACGGCGCGCGCACGGCCGTGTTCGACGCCGCCGATTTCGCAGGCGTCCACCCCCTGCTGACGCCATTCGTCCTGAAGGTGGCGCTCCAGTGGTTCATCGTCTACGCGACCCTCATGCGCGGCATCGACGACCTCGACGACCGCGCCTACATGGGACGTCAGGTGCTCGCGAAGGAGGGCTCGACCTGGCCCTGAGCGCCGCCGCCGTCGGTGACAACTGCGTGGACCGCTACGTCGACGCCGGTCTCGCCCTGGCCGGGGGGAATGCTCTCAACGTCGCGGTCGGCCTCGCGGGCGCCGGTATTGAGAGCCACTACCTGGGGGCGGTCGGCCGCGACGAGGACGGCCATCTCGTCCTGCGCACCGCATCCGCGGCGAGCGTCGACGTCTCGCGCGTACGACGTCTCGACGCTCCGACCGGCGTGACGCTCGTGCGCCTCTCGCACGATGGCGAGCGCAGTTTCGTCGAGGAGCGGCTCGGGGCGAGCGGCGAGTATCGCGTCACAGACGGCGATATCGCCTTCATGCGCTCGTGCGGGTGGGTGCACATGGCGAACCTGGCCGAGGCGGATCGGGTCGCGGCGCACCTGCGCGGCGTTCCGGTGTCCTACGACTTTGCGCTCGACCACACGCAGGCGGCGATCGAACGGTACGCACCCCGCCTCGCAATCGCATTCTTCTCCGGTGCCGGGCTGGCACGCGACGAAGCGGTCGCCCTGGCGGGGCGCGCGATCGATGCCGGGGCAGAGGAGGTGATCGTCACGCGCGGTCGGGGGGGCAGCATGGCGGTCAACAGCGCTGTGACGGAGGTGCCCGCGCAGCCGGTGGAGGTGGTCGACACCCTGGGCGCGGGTGACGCGCTGATCGCCGCGGTGATCTCGGCGCGAGTACGAGGGCTCGATCTCGAGGAGGCTCTGGAGGCGGGAAGCGCAGCCGCCGCCAGGGCGTGCACGCATCACGGCGCATGGGAGCAGACATGATCACGACTCGTTCGCAGCAGTTGTTCGACCAGGCAGCACGCACGCTCGTCGGCGGCGTCGGCTCAGGGACACGTTCTCCACGGTCGGGGTGGCTTCCGGCGCCCGTCTTCGTCCGGTCGGGGGACGGCGCCTGGCTGACCGATGAGGACGGGAACCGCTACCTCGACTACGTGATGGGCCAGGGGCCGCTGATCCTGGGCCACCGCCCGCGGACGGTGATCGAGCAGGTGACGCGGACGCTCGAGGAGCGCGGCTCGCTGGTCTCGCTCGCCCACGACCTCGAAGGACAGGCCGCCGAGGCGATCGTGTCGCGCATGCCGGCGGTCGACCTGGTGCGCTTCTCGAGCAGTGGCACGGAGGCCGCGATGTACGCGCTGCGGTTTGCGCGGGCCTTCACCGGCCGAGACCTGATCCTGCGGTTCGAAGGGCACTACCACGGCTGGTCGGATGCGATCCACTGGTCGGCCCACCCATCGCCCGAGTCGTGGGGCCCGGACGACGCACCGACGGTCACGCCCGGATCGACCGGGATGCCCGCCGCCGTCGGCGACACGCTGGTGGTCGAGCGGTGGAACGACACCGCCGCGCTCGAGCGAGCGTTTGCCGCACACGGCGACCGCATAGCGGCCGTGATCACCGAGCCCATCCTGGGAAACTGCGGCGGCCTCATGCCGGCGGACGGCTACTTGGAGCGCATGCGCGAGCTTGCCACACAGGCCGGGGCACTGCTGATCTTCGACGAGGTCCTGACCGGCTTTCGAATCGGGTCCGGAGGCGCACAGCAGATGCTCGGCATCGAGCCGGACCTGACGGTCCTGGCCAAGGCGATCGGGGCGGGGTTCCCCGTCGCGGCGCTGGGCGGACGGCGCGAGGTGATGGAGCAGGCCGCCGACGGCCGGACCATGCACGGCGGTACCTACAACTCGAACATGCTGGTCTGCGCAGCGGTCATCGCCGCCTGCCGAGAGACCGGCGCGGAGGGGTTCTATGACCGTCTCAACGCGCGCGGCGCGCGACTCGCGAACGGTCTGGTTGAGGCGGCCCAAAACGCCGGCATGGACGCGTGCTGGAGCGGCGTCGGCGCCCTCTTCCAGCTCTGGTTCTCGGCCGATCCGCCCCGCGACTACCGAGAGGCGCACGCCATCGCCGCGCGTAGCCCGTTCTTCTCCCTCTACCGGGAGCTACGCGACCGCCGGGTGCTGATCCAGCCTCCCCAGGAGGGATTGTGGTTGATCTCAGGCGCGCACAGCGACGACGACGTCGACCGCACGCTGGAGGCGGCGGTGGACGCCATGCCCGCGGTGGCGCAGGCGCTCGCCGACGGTACCGTCGGCCCGATGGGCGGCCTGCGATGAGCGCGGCGCGAGTGGCAGCCACGATGGCGGCGCTCTGCACGGTGCTCGCAGGCTGCGGCGGGGGCAGCGGTTCCGCCGGCGGCTCGGGTGGGGGCACCCCGGTGAACGGCGGCATCCTCCAGGCGGGCATCCCGGGAAACCCGGACCACCTCGACCCGGCGCTGTCCTACACCAACGAAGGCTGGGAGATCCTCGAGGCGACGAACAACGGGCTGCTGACCTTCAAGAAGGTGGCGGGCGGGGCCGGCGCACAGGTCGTTCCGGACATCGCGAGCGCCATGCCGACGGTCGGCGACGGCGGCACCACCTACACGTTCCACCTCCGGTCAGGCGTGATGTTCTCGTCGCCCGTGAACCGCGAGGTCAAGCCGTCCGACTTCAAGTTCTCGATCGAGCGGCTGTTCCGAGTGGACTCCGGCGGCGTCGGATTCTTCACGGGGATCGCGGGCGCGGAGCAGTACGCGAAGACGCGAAAGGGCGGAATCCCCGGGATCGTCGCGGACGACAAGGCGATGACGATCACGTTCCATCTGACGAAGCCTGACGGCACCTTCGATGACTACATCGCGACGCCGTTCGCCTTCGCCCTGCCGGTGGGCACGCCCGACAAGGACATCTCCACGATCGCGCAGTGGCGCGTCGCGACGGGGCCTTACCGGATCACGGACTACGTGCCCCACCAGACGATCGCGATCCGGCGCAACGCGACGTTCCACTCGTGGACGGCCGACACGCCGAATGGCCACATCGACGGCATCGACGTGCACATCGGCGTGACGCCGGAGCAGTCGGTCAACGAGATCGCGGACGGGCAGTTGGACTGGTATTTCGAATCGGTCCCGCCGGACCGGTTGACGGCCCTGAAGGCGCAGTACCCCGACCAGGTCTTCCCCTTCACCCGAAACAACACGACCTTCTTCGTCATGAACGAGCGCAAGTACCCGTTCACGAAGCTCGCGGTGCGCCAGGCGGTCAACTATGCGATCGACCGCAACGCCCTGGTCAAGATCTACGGCGGCCAGGGCACGCCGACCGAGAACATCGTGCCCCCCGGGTTCGGCGGCGCATACAAGCCGCACCACCTGTACCCGCACGATCTCGACCGGGCGCGGAAGCTGATCCAGCAGGCGGGGGTAGAAGGAGCGCAGGTGACAGTGTGGGGCCACAACACGGAGCCGACGCCGGCCGCCGTGCAGTACCTGGCGGGCGTGCTCAACCAGATCGGGCTCAAGGCCACCGTGAAGACGTTCGACGAGTCCGTCTACTGGGACACGATCGCCAGCGAGAAGGGAGATCCCCAGATCATGTTCAACGACTGGAACGAGGACTATCCCGAGGCTCAGGACTGGATCGACGTGATGCTGAACGGCGAGCATATTGTCAATGTCGGCAACAACGACATCTCGAATACCAACGTCCCGGCGTACAACAAGCTGATCGACAGGGCGAAGGCGATGCCGCTCGGCCCGGCCCGCAACGCCATCTGGGCGAAGCTCGACGAGCTGTTCATGAAGAACGACGCCGGCTGGGCGCCGTTCATGAACCGCGAATGGCCCAAGTTCGTGTCCAAGCGGCTGCACGGGCTGGTGTTCAACGGCACCTACTTCGAGTTGTTCCCGTCGATGTGGTTGAGCAAGTGACCGCGAGCGCGCCGCTGGCGTCCGGCAGCTTCCGGACCGCATGGCGGCGGCTGCGCCGCAACCCCGCGGCGATCCTCTCCGCACTCGTGTTGATCGGCGTGGTGTTCGCGTGCTTCCCCGGTGCGCCGCTCTGGGTCTCGCACGCCTGCAACCACGGGCCGGACGACCAGAACATCCAGGGCACCGTGTCGAACGGTGGGCGTCGGGTGCCGGTGGTCGCAAACGACGGCACGCCCATCGGCCCGGGGCTCCGCGCCTGTTACCTGCTGGGCGCGGACAGCAACGGGCGCGACCTCTTCGTGCGGCTGCTCTACGGCGGACGGGTCTCGCTCGAGGTCGGGTTCAGCTCAGCCGTCGCGTGCGTCGGGATCGCCCTCATCCTTGGCATTCTCGCCGCCTACGCGGGCGGGCTCACCGACTCGCTGATCTCGCGAGTGCTGGACCTGATCTGGTCGTTCCCGGTGTATCTGCTGGCCGTTGCGCTCGCCACGGTGCTCGCCGTGAACGGGCTGTCGGTGGGGCCGGTGCACGTGGCGTCGACCTCGCTTCTGATACCCATCGTCGTCATTGCGGTGGTGTACATCCCGTACGTCGCACGTCCGATCCGCGGGCAGGTGTTGACGCTGCGGCGCATGGAGTTCGTCGAAGCCGCCGTGGCGAGCGGCTACAGCCCGATCCGCATCATGCTGGTCGAGCTGCTGCCCAACGTCGCATCGATGGCGCTCGTGTTCCTGACCCTGATCGTGGCGACGAACATCCTCACCGAGGCGGCGCTGTCGTTCCTCGGCGTGGGCGTCCCGCTGCTCACGCCGAGCTGGGGCAACATCATCGAGCAGGGATACCAGACGATCGTCACGGCGCCCTGGCTGACCGTGGCGCCCGGCCTGGCGATCATGCTCACCGTCGTCTCGCTGAACGTGCTCGGCGACGCGCTCCGCGACGCACTCGACCCGCACGCCCGCCTCAGGATCCGGGGCTGATGGCTCGCGCCCTGACAGGACGGATCGCAGGTCTTGCCGCGGTGCTGGCCGCCATCTCGCTCGGCGTCTTCTTCATCTTCAACGTGATTCCGGGCGGCGACCCCGCGCTGCGGCTGGCCGGGCGCCACCCGACGCAGGAGAACATCCGCCGGATCCGGCACGACTGGGGCTTCGACCGCCCGCTCTACGTCCAGTACGGCGACATGATGAACCGGCTCTTCCTGAAGCGCGATCTGATCAGCTACCAGGATCAGACGCCGGTCGTCCCGGCCATCCGGCGCGGCATCCCGCGGACGCTGTCACTCGCCGTCGGGGCGGCGGCGATCTGGCTGTTCTTCGGCACCCTGGTCGGGGTGCTCTCCGGGCTGCATCAGGGGCGTTGGCTCGACCGCGTGCTGACGGTGGTGGCGCTGGCCGGCGTCTCCATCCCGATCTTCTGGCTCGGCGCTGTTGCGCTGTACCTGCTGACCTTCAAGTGGCACTCGAATCCACTGTTCTCATGGATTCCGGCCGGCGGCTACGTCCCGCTGACGCAGAACCCCGCGGCGTGGGCCAGCCATCTGGTGCTGCCGTGGATCACGCTGGCCGTCGTGTCGATCGGGTTCTACGCGCGCGTCGTACGGAACTCGCTACTCGAGACGCGCCACCAGGACTACATCCGCACGGCCCGGGCGAAGGGCCTCTCCCCCGCCCGCGTCCTGCTCCGCCACACCCTGCGTACCTGCCTGATCCCCGTCGTGACGCTGTTCGGCCTGGACTTCGGCGCGGCCGTCGGTGGCACGGTGATCCTGATCGAGCCCATCTTCGGCCTGGAGGGCGTCGGCCAGTACGCACAGGAATCGGTGGCGCACCTCGACCTGCCGCCGTTGATGGCGCTGACGCTCTACGGCGCGTTCTTCGTCGTCCTCTTCAACACGCTGGCGGATCTTGCCTACCTCTGGCTGGATCCGCGCAGCCGAACCGCGTGAGGTGCCCATGCGCTGCACGGTGATCGTCACGACCCTGGTACTCGCCCTCGCCGCGGGGTGTGGATCGGGCAACAGCACGTCCGCGGGCGCTGGTGGATCGCCGGTGAACGGCGGCGTGCTGCGCGGCGGCATCCCGGACAATCCCGACCATCTCGACACGGGGATCTCGTTCGCGGTCGAGGGGTGGGAGCTGCTCGAGGCGACGAACAACGGGCTGCTCACGTTCAAGAAGGCGGGTGGTGGCCAGCAGGCCGTGATCCTGCCCGACATCGCGACGGCGATGCCCACCGTCTCCGCCGACGGGCGCACGTACACGCTCCACGTCCGCCCGAACGTCCGCTTCTCGCCACCGGTGAACCGTCCCGTGCGACCGTCGGATTTCCAGTATGCGATCGAGCGGCTGTTCCATGTCGGCTCGCCGGGCGTCGGCTTCTACACCGACATCGTTGGCGCGGACGCGTACGCGGCGCACCGGGCGTCGCACATCACGGGCATCGTCGCCGACGATGCGGCCGGAACCATCACGTTCCATCTGGTCAAGCCCGACGGCGCGTTCCTGGACGATCTGGCGATCCCGTTCGCATTCGCCGTCCCGGCCGGAACACCGTACCGGGACATCTCGACCGACCCCCGGTGGCGCGTCGGCACCGGCCCGTACATGGTGTCGAGCTACGTCCCCCGCCAGAAGGTCGTGCTGACGCGCAACCCGAACTTCCACCAGTGGACGCCCAACTCGCCGGACGGCCACGTCAACGAGGTGGACATCACGATCGGCGTGACGCCCGAGCAGGCCGTGAACGAGACCATCCAGGGATCGCTCGACTGGTACATGGAGGCGGTTCCCCCCGACCGGTTCACCGCACTGCGGCAGCAGTACCCGGCGCAGACCTTCCTGTTTCCCCGCAACAACGTCACCTACTTCTCGATGAACCAGCGCAAGCCGCCGTTCGACAAGCTGGCGGTGCGCCAGGCCGTCAACTACGCGATCGACCGCAACGCCCTGGTCAAGATCTTCGGCGGGCAGGGCATCCCCTCCGAAACAGTGCTACCGCCCGGATTCGGGTCGAGCTACAGCGAGCACCACCTGTATCCGCACGCGCTCGCGAAGGCCAAGCAGCTGGTAGCACAGGCGGGTGCGACGGGCTCGCCGGTGCAGGTGTGGACGACGAACTCCCCGCCCGCCCCCGCAGCCGCCCAGTACCTCGCATCGGTGCTCAAGCAGATCGGGCTGGTCGTGACAGGCGTCAAACAGGTCGACGACTCGGTCTACTGGGACACCCTGCTCACGCAGTCCGGCGACCCGCAGATTGCATTCAACCACTTCGACCAGGACTTCCCCGAGGGCGAGGACTTCATCGACACGACGCTGAACGGCGAGCACATCGTCAACGTCGGCAACAACGACGTCTCGAACACCAATGACCCGACGCTCAACGCCATGATCGACCGCACCAAGCTGATGCCGCTGGGGGCCGCACGGAACGCACAATGGGCCAGGATCGACGCCTACTTCATGCAGCACGACGCCGGCTGGGCGCCGTTCCTGCACCTTGAGCAGGCCACGTTCGTGTCGTCCAGGCTGCACGGGCTCGTCTTCACCGGGTCGTACTTCGAACTGATCCCGGAGATGTGGCTGTCGAAGTGACGGACATGGGCGCCACGCCGTCAGGCGGGCGCCGGACGATGCACCGACGCTGCGGCGACGACCACCGCTGCGAGCGCCCCGCCGATCCCGAGCGCCAGCGACGCGCTCGTGCCCACGCCGGTGATCAGGCTGCCGCCCAACGCGGCGCCCGCCGCCACCCCGATCACGATCGCCGTGCTCAGCCAGCCGAACACCTCGGCCTGGGTCCCGGGCAGCGCGGCCGCCTGCACCATCCCGTAGGTCAGCGCAAAGCTGGGCGCGATCGGCAGCCCGGCAAGGAACATGACGACCGCCATCGCAGGCACCGACCACGCGAGCAACGGCAGGAGCAGCCCGGCGGCGAACAGCGCGCTGATCAGCCGCAGACGGCGCGGCGGATCGACCGGCCGGTGACCCGCGGCGAGCAGGCCCCCGGCCAGGCTGCCGGCCGACCAGGCCGCCAGGCAGACGCTCCCGAGCGAGCGCCCTCCGTGATCCTCGGCGAACGCCGGCATCGCCACCTCCACCGCGCCGAACGCCAGCCCGTAGCAGACGCTGAACGCGACGACTCGCCGCACGGCGGGCGGCGTGAGCGCTCGCAGCAGGTGCCCGGCGTGGTGCTCGCCGTGATGGTGGCGATGGCGCCGCACCGGTGAGGTGGCCGCGAAGCCGAGCACGCCGACCAGCGAGACGCCCGCCGCGGCCAGGACGCCGGCCTTAGGCCCGGCGATCCCCGCCAGCGCGCCGACGACCAGCGGCCCGGAAACGAACAGCACCTCCTGCAAGGTCGCCTCCAGAGCGAACGCCGAGGGCTGGAGTTCTGGCCCCACCAGGGACGGCCAGAGCATCCTCACGGTCGGCGCGATCGGCGGGAACACGATCCCGGCGCATGCCGCCGCGCCCATGATCGCCCAGAGCGGCGCGTTGGAGACGACCAGTCCCATCACGGCGACCAGCGCGACTGGGAACGCGATGCCGTAGGCGGCGAGCACGAGCGCGGGCGTGCGGCGGTCGATCAGCCGGCCGGAGATCGGCGACGCAACGGCGAACGCGACCGCCTCGGCCGCGGACACCAGGCCGGCATCGGCATAGCTTCGGCCCTCGCCGCGGAGCAGCAGCACCATCGCCAGCGCGACCATGCCGATCGGCGCGCGGGCGATCAGCCCCCAGCCGACGACACGGGCGACGCCCGGCTCGACGAGCAGATCACGGTAGCCGCGGAGCCCGCGGGTGATGGTGGAACCGGCCACCGCCGCATGATGCCCGACGACCGCACGGCGGCGCTCTATCATCGCGACATGGCGCCTGTGCGACTGCTGGTGGTCGGCGACCACGACACGCGGATCGAGACGCACCGCGGGATCGACCACACGCTCACGCTGCTGCCCGCCGACGTGGACGCGCGATGGCAGCGCACGGACGAGCCGTTCTCCGCCGCCGACGCCGACGCCCTGTGGTTCGCGCCGGGGACGCCGTATCGCGACGACGGGGCCGTCTACACCGCGATCGAGCACGCGCGATCGGCCGGCACCCCGATGTACGGGACGTGCGGCGGGCTCCAGTACATGGCGATCGAGTTCGCGCGGAACGTCGCCGGGATCGGCAACGCCGCCCACGCCGAGACCGATCCGGATGCCGAGCAGGCCGTCGTCGCCCCGCTCTCCTGCAGCCTGGTCGGACAGCGCCGGACGATCCACCCGGTGCCGGGCACGCGTCTGGCGGAGATCGTCGGAGACGCGCCGTTCTCGGGCTTCCACTACTGCAACTACGGGATCAGCCCGGCGTTCCGCTACCGGCTCGAAACGGCCGGCCTGGTCGTCTCGGCCACGGCGCAGGACGCCGGTATCGAGGGCATCGAGCTGCCGAACCACCCGTTCGCGATGGCGACGCTGTTCCAGCCGCAGATGGAGTCGCTCGAGACGGGCATGCTGCACCCCCTGCTCGAGGCGCTGGTCGGCGCGGGACGAGCGGCTGCAGGCACCGTCTCGCCCACGTAGCCGCCGCGGCGCGGCCGAGCCGCTACCGTCTCGCCTGCACAGTCGAACGAAGGGACGAGCATGGACGAACAACGCGCACGCGAGCTGCTCGAGGCCGAGCGGCAGCGGATCACCGAGGAGGCCTCGAACCTGGGGTTCCAGACGACGGACGAGCTGTCGACGCTCGACCCGGGCGACACCGCCTCGGAGCTGTACCAGGAGGAGCTCGACCAGGGACGCCTTCAGGACCTGCAGACGCAGCTGGCCGCGCTGGAGCGCGCCGAGCAGCGCCTCGAGGACGGCACCTACGGCGTCTCGGTCGACAGTGGCGAGCGCATCCCCGACGAACGGCTCGAGGTGCTGCCGACGGCGGAGCGAACGGCCGAGGAGCAGGCCCGCTTCGAGGGTCGCTAGCTACCCGGCGTCCGGGGGCGCCAGGCCGACCGCCTCGAGGGCGAGGCGCGCGCAGGTCTCGTCCTGCTCGCCGGTGCCGCCACTGACGCCGACGGCGCCGGCCAGGCGGGCGCCGTCGAACACCGGCAGGCCGCCTGCGTACACCACGATCCGCCCCTCGGTGGTCGTGGTGAAGCCCCAGTCCTCGCCGCCCGGCTGGGTGCTCTCCATGAAGTAGCCGGTCGGCGTCTGCCACAGCACCGCGGTGTACGCCTTGTCCACGGCGAGCTTCATCGCGCCGAGCGCCGCCCCGTCCATCCTCGCGCTGGCCACCACGTGGCCGCCGGGGTCGACGACAGCGCAGGCGACCGCCAGCGACTCGACCACCGCAGCGCGGCGCACCTCGTCCAGCAGCCGCAGCGCCAGGTCGAGGCCGATCTCCGCGCGATCAACGATTCCGTCCGCCATCTCCGCTCCTCGTCAGGCGCCGACGGCGAACGCCGGCGCGGTGTCGCCCTTCCTGCCCTCCAGCCGCCCCTCCCACCAGCGCCGCACCAGCTCGGCGCCGACCACCAGCACCAGCGACGCGATCACCACGATGCTGCCGATGGCGATCACCTCCGGCTGCAGCAGCGGCGTGCGCGCGCCGGTGTACACGAACACCGGGAACGTGGGCGAGCCGGCCGGTGCCAGGAACGACGCGATCGCGAACTCGTCGAAGCTGATCGTGAACGAGATCAGGAACGACGAGACCAGCGCCGGCATCAGCAGCGGCAGCGTCACCAGCACGAACGCCCACAGCTCCGACGCGCCCAGGTCGCGCGCGGCCTCGTTGATCGACGCGTCGAGCAGCCGCAGGCGCGGGAGGATGACGAGCACCGAGTAGGGCAGCGAGATGACGATGTGCCCGGCGAGCACCGCGGTCAGGGAGGTCGTGATGCTGAGCTGGTGGAGCAGGATGACGAGCCCGACCGCGAGCACGATGTACGGCACGACCAGCGGGAGCAGCAGGACGGTCGTGATGACGCTGCGCAGGAACACCCGGCGAGCGGCGAGCCCCGCGGCGGCCAGCACCCCGAGCGCCGTCGCCAGCACGCCGTCGAGCGCCGCCAGCTCGAGGCTGCGGCGCGCCGAGCCGGTCAGATCGGCGTTGCCGAACGCCTGGCGGAACCAGTGCGTCGTGAAGCCGCTCAACGGCAGGGTGGGCACCGAGCTGTCGTTGAAGGCGAAGATCACGAGCACCACCAGCGGCGCGTACAGGAAGATCGCGAGAATCACGAAGTAGCCGTGCATCAGCCCGCGGCCGAGGCGCCCGATGCCGGTCATGTCGCCTCCGGCTCCTGCAGGTCGGCGCTCAGATACCGGCCGAAGACGATCATCAGGACGACGACCACGGCCACCAGCCACAGGGCGAGCACGGAGCCGTAGTTCCAGTCTGCGGTGCTCGCGAACAGGCTCTGGATCGCGTTGCCGAACATGTAGTTGGACGGGCCGCCGACGAGCAGGGGCGCGATGAACTCCCCCGTGGTCGGGATCAGCACGAACACGAACCCGGCCATCACGCCGGGGAGGCTGAGCGGCAGCGTCACACGCAGGAAGGCGGTGAAGCTGGTCGCACCGAGATCCTGTGCGGCCTCGAGCACCCGGCGATCCATGTTCTCGAGCACGACGAAGATCGGCAGCGCCACGAACGGCACCCAGGTGTAGAACAGCACCAGGCCGACCGAGAAGTTCGAGAAGATCAGCCAGGAGGGCGGGTGGCCCTTGTCGGTGAGGTGCACGTGCCAGAGGATCCAGTCCACCACGCCGTTGTTGCTGAGGATGATCCGCCAGGCGATCACGCGCAGCAGGTAGCTCGTGAAGAATGGCGCGAGGATGAGCAGGAGCAGCGTGTAGCGCCGTGCCCGGGCGACGAACGCGAGGTAGTACGCGAGCGGGTAGGCGGCCAGCACGCACCCGACCGAGACGATCAGCGTCACCTTCATCGAGTAGATGAAGCGGGCGCGGAACACGTTGTGTGCCCCGCGCAGGAAGTCGTGCCAGTCGGTCGTCGAGAACGCGGTCGGCATGCCCGGGTACTGCGTCTTCAGGTTGAAGCTGTAGAGCCCGATCAGGACGATCGGGCCGAGCAGGAGCGCGAGCACATACAGCGTCGGCGGGATGGCGAGCAGACCGCGCGGAAGCCGCATCCGGCGCCGGCGGCGCCCGGCCGGATGCGGCATGGTGCGGGTCTGCGAGGTCGCGCTCACCCAGCCAGGAGGAGGAGAGCGGCCCCGGTCAGGCCGCCTTCACCTCTTCCCAGGCCAGGTCGTATGCCGACCGGTTCTTCTCCCACGCCTGCAGGTGCACGTTGGAGGCGGCGATCGCCTTCGGGTTGCCCAGATCGAGCGCCTGGGCGAGCGCCTGGTCCTTGATGTCCGATGCAGACACCTGCGTGTTCGCGTTGCCGTAGTAGTAGATGTTTGTCATGTCCGCGCAGGCCTTCTTGTTGATGAAGGACTCCACGTAGGCATGGGCGTGGCGGTAGTTCTTGGTGTTCGCGCCGAGCATGAACCCACAGAACCAGCTGAGGCGTCCCTCCTTGGGATCCATGAACACGAACTTGTGCGAGCTGCCGTTCAGGAGCGGTGGAACGTCCTGCCAGGAGTACGCGATCCAGATCGTCTCGTCCTTGAGGCGTGGCTGCATGTCGCTGTACTCGCTCTGCCAGTAGAACTTGTTCAGCGGCTTCTGTTCGATCAGGGCCTGCTTCGCCTGATCGAGCTGGTCCGGCGTCATGTCGTCCATCTTGGGGAAGCCGAGCTTGAGAGCGGCCACCTCGAGGTTCGACGCGGCGCCGTCCCAGAGCGCGATCTTGCCCTTGTACTTGGGATTCCAGGCGAGGCCCCAGCTGTCGGCGTCCGCCGCGTCGACGTGGTCCGAGTTGTACGTGAGGCTGGCATAGCCCCAGTCCCACGGGATCATGTACTGCTCGCCGTTGACCTTCGCCCTGTCGACCAGGTACGGATTGAGCTCGCCGAAGCTGGGGAGCAGGTTGGTGTCCCAGGGCTGCACGAGGCCGCGCGTGACGTAGTCCGGCGTGTTCTCGTTGCAGGGATGCATGATGTCGAACGGAACCTGGCTCGACTTCTGCAGCGCCTGGCTGTCGTTGACGATGTAGGTGTAGGTGATCCCGTCGGCACCGAACTTGTCGGTGTAGTCCTTGCCGGGAATCTTCCAGTACTTCTGCGCCTTGGTGCCGGCCGCCTCGTATCCGCCCCATTCGAGAATCGACAGATTCCCGGGCTCGGAGCTGATCGCGGGATGCGACGCCTTCGTCGACCCGCCGGAGCCCGAGCCGGAGCCGGAGCCGCAGCCGGAGAGCAGGACTGCGCCGCTGAACAGGCCGGCAGACTTCAGAAACTCGCCACGATCCATACGCCGCATTACGAAATCCTCCAGGTGAGGAGCAGGATGGCTGACTGTACAGGGCGGAGAGACGGGAAGTAAAGTGCGGAGGGTGACACACTCCACAGCCCGCCGGCGTGCCGTCCGCACATTGCTCGCGGCCGGGATCGCGGCGGCCGTCGGGGCGGTCGCCTTTCAGACGCTGGGCCGGGCGGACTCGCGGCCGTCGCCGGCGGCGCCCCCCGTGCTGCCGGCATCCGCAGTCGCCTACCTTCCCAGCCACGGCTCCCGCCTGACGGCCGAGGGCCTTGCGAAGGACGCCGACCTCTCCACCACGGGGGCAACGCTTTCCCGCCTCGGGTTCGTCTCCGGCGGTCAGCGCCTGTTCCAGGGGCCCTCGAAGCGCAGGCTGCAGGTCGTGGTCTCGCGCACGCTGCGGTTCCGCACGGCGGACGGTGCACGCGGCTTCGTCGCGTTCATGCACGACCACGCGGGTGCCTTCGTCGGCGATATCCCGACGCTCGAGCCGCTTCGGTCGCAGGGGCGCGGCGGCTGGCTGATCGTCGCACCGCTCTGCGCCTGCCACATGGCGCAGCCGAACCTGCTGGCCGTGGTCAGCGGCGGCCGCGACGTCACCTGGCTCATGGTCAACGGCCCCGGCGCAACGCCGCCGGTGCTGCGCAGCCTGCTCGCCCGCGCGCCGTGACGGCGCAGCCATGCCGCCGTCATCGGCGGGCGCCGCCCGGGCTGTACGGCTCAGGCGGCGATGTCGACCCCCAGCCGGGTCTCCAGAAACCGCTCCAGCGAACGCTCGGCGAACCGCATGTCGATGTCCTCGACCACCAGCGCCACCGACAACCCGTCGAACAGCGCCAGGAACTCGGTGGCGAGCTCGGCCGGGTCGTCGACCGTGAACTCGCCCGCTTCGCCGCCGGCCGCCAGCACCCGGGCGATGTAGCGATGGTACGCGCCGTAGCGCCGCCGGCGCCAGGCCCGCGCCGAGGCGACGTGGATTGCACGCGGCCAGTACTCGAGCCAGATCACGCACTGCTCGTAGAGATCCGGCGACGCGAAGTGGTCGCGGATGAGGACGCGCAGCCGGTCGACCGCGGTCGCGTCGGCCGGCATGCGCCGTCGCCGTGGGCGGTAGAAGTCGCGCAACGTCACGCTCAGCACCTCGGTCAGGAGCTCGTCGATGGTCGCGAAGTGGTAGGTCACCGTGCCGAGCGAGACGCCCGCCGCGCGCGCCACCTCGCGGACGCTGGTCGATGCGAGGCCGCGCTCGAGGATGGACGCCCGCGCCGCCCGCACGATCTGCTGGCGCCGCCGCTCCGGTGTCAGGCGTGGGTGGCTGCTGGTCTGCCGGCGCATCGCACTCGATAGTATCGTACGATCGTACGAAACACTCAGGGGAGACGACATGACGGCGGCAGATCGCGCGCGGGACATCGGAATCGACCTGACGGAGGAGCAGCTGGCACTCGTCGGGCTTGCGCAGGACTTCGCCCGGCAGGAGATCCGGCCGGTGGCCGCAGAGGTGGACGAGCACGGCGAGGCGGAGGTTCGGTGGGACCTGGTCGAGAAGGCGCATGCGCTCGGCTTGACCACGTACATGCTGCCCGAGGAGGTCGGCGGCGGCGGTATCCGCGACTGCTTCACGCAGTGCCTCATCACCGAGGAGCTGTCATGGGGCGACGGCGGCCTCTCCGGGATGATCTCCTCGGCCGGGTTCTTCGGCACGACGATCTTCGAGATCGGCACGCCGGAGCAGCAGCAGCGGTTCCTCGCGCCGATCTGCGCTGAGGGCAGGCCGCCGTTGACCGCGTTGGCGACAACCGAGCCGGACTTCGGAAGCGACGCGGCCGGCATGCAGGCGCTGGCGACCCGGGTCGAGGGCGGTTACCGGTTGTCCGGGCAGAAGACATGGGTGTCGAACGGCGGCGTTGCCGAGTGGTACATGGTCTTCGCGCAGACGACGCCGGGAAGCCGGAGCAAGGGGATCACCGCGTTCGTGCTGCACCGGGACGATCCCGGACTCACGACCGGCGCGCCGATGCGCAAGCTGGGCGACCGCGGAATCATCAACTCGGAGCTGTTCCTCGACGACGTGTTCGTGGCCGACGACCGCCGCATCGGCGAGGAGGGACAGGGGTTCTACGGGCTGATGGGCACCTTCGACGAATCCCGCATCACGCTGGCCGCCGGCTGCGTCGGGATCGCGCGCGCCGCGACGGAGTACGCCATCGCGTACGCGCGGGACCGCGAGCAGTTCGGCAAGCCGATCATCGAGCACCAGGCGGTCGGGTTCCGGCTGGCCGACATGCAGACGCGCCTGGACGCAGCGCGGCTGCTGACCTGGCGTGCAGCACGGCGCTACGACAGCGGCAAGCGGTCGTCCAAGGAGGCATCGATGGCGAAGGTCTACGCCAGCGAGGCGGCCATGTTCTGCACCTGGGGGGCGGTTCAGACGCTCGGCGGCTGGGGGTACTCGCGCGAGTACCCGGTCGAGAAGTGGTTCCGCGACGCCAAGCTCGAGGAGATCTGGGAGGGCACCTCTGACATCCAGCGGCTGATCATCGCACGGCATCTGCGCGACGGCGGTTGAGCCGTCCGGCGCCGGGGCGTGCGCGCCTAGCGAGCCGCGAACGTGACCGCCGTCGTGAACGCCGCGGCTCCCACCAGCATCCATGCAACCTGATCGCCGGTGCGGCCCGTGTACGGGGCGCGCAGGAGCCGGACGGCCGCGCGGCCGAGCGAGAGCTCCCCCAGCCGCCGGGCTCCGAGCAACGACGCGGCCGCGACGGCGAGTGCGCCGGCCGTCGCTGCGAACCCGAGCGCCCAATCCTTCGGCTTGAGGCCCGGCACCTCCGGAAGCGGCACGTGCTGAGGGGTGCCGTCGAGGACGTGCGCCGCATAGCTCGACCGGTCGGTGACGTGCTCGGCGGCGCGGTGCGACTCGGCGGTCAGGTCGGGCACGAGCGGCATCAGGAACGCGGCCGCCAGCAGGATCCCCGGCAACAGGAGCACCACGCCGGGCCGGCGTGAGCCTGACGGCTCCCCGCCGTCACCCTCGCGCGGTCGCGTCGGGACGGGCACGCCGATGCCGAGAAAGACCCGCCCGCCGGCGGCGAGCAGCGAGCCGCCGACGAGGGCGGAGACCGCCAGCAGCAGGTAGGGCACCCACGGATCCCCGGCCGTCTCCGCGGCGGCATCGACGACCGACTTGCCGACGAAGACGCCGGTCGGCGGAACCGCCGAGACGACGAGCGCCCCGAGCGCGAAGAGCACCCCGGCCGCCGGCAGCGTGCGCCCGCGCCCGTGAAGCATGCCGATGTCCGCGGTGCCGAACGATCGCAGCACGTGGCCCGCCACGATGAAGAGCGCCGCCTTCGCGAACGCGTCCCCCACGACCCATATCGCGGTGCCGCTCAGGCCCTCTGGGTCGAGCAGCCCGATGCCCACCATGAACGCGCCGATGTGCGCGACGGTCGCAAAGGCGATCAACCGCTTGAGGTGCTGCTGCACCAGGCATCCCACCGCCCCGACCACCGCCGTGACGGCACCTCCGGCCAGCAGCACGTCCGACATCGCAGACGCGTGGGCGTTCAGCGTCGCGCCCGTGGCCAGGTGCATGACGCGCACGAACCCGAGCAACCCCAGCTCGCACATCACTCCCGGGAAGACGACCGCGACGGGAGCGGGCGCCGCCGCGTAGGCGTCGACGAGCCAGAAGTGGAACGGGGCCAGTCCGGCCTTGGTGAACAGCCCGACGCCGATCACGGCCAGCCCCACCACGACGGCGGCCGCGTCGGGATCCGCGGCCGTGGCCCGGCCGATCTGTGCCAGGTTGAGCGCCCCGGTGTGGCCGTAGAGCAGGCCGATCCCGACAAGGATCATGATGGCGCCGGCGGCGTTCGCGACGAGGAAGTTGACGGCGCCCTGGATCGGCGCCTCCTCCTCGTTCTGGTGCACCGTCAGCGCGATCGCCGTCACGTTGACCACCTCGAAGAACCCGAACATGTTGAACAGGTCGCCGCTCAGCGAGAAGCCGACGATCCCCGCGAGCAGGATCAGCATCAGCCCGCTGAACAGGACCTGTCCCAACCCCTCGAAGTACCGGATCCCGGCGATCAGTCCGGTCGTCACCAAGAGCGCCGCCAGGAGGGCGAACCCCGCACCGAGCGGATCGACGGCGAAGTCGACGCCGATCGCAACCCCGTGGCGCGGGTGCCATCCCCCGAACCAGTAGACCACCGCGTCGGTACGCGACGTGTGCAGGAGCACGGCACAGAGCACTGCCGTCGCAGCAGCGGCCGCAATCGCGATCGCCTGCGCTGCCCGCTGGGCCTTGAGGCTGACGAGGGCCGCAACGCCGGCCGAGGCCAGCAGCGGCACGGCGACGGCGAGCGGGGCTGCGTCCGCGCTGGTCATCCGCGCAGCTCGGCGATCCGGTCGGGGTCGACCGAGCCGTAGCGCTTTCGAGCCTGCACCGCGAGCGCCAGGATCAGGGCCGTCACGACCGCCTCGACCACCACGTCGACGAAGGTCAGCGCCTGGACGATGGGATCGGCGGTGCGCGCGTGCGGCGACACGCCGACCAGCACGGGAGCGGACGATCCGCTGTGGTAGCCGATCGCCAGGAGCAGGACGTAGGTGCCGGACTGGGCGACGGACAGGCAGACCGCGAGGTGGACCAGATGGCGGCTGGTGACGACGCCGTAGATTCCGATCGCGAGCAGCCACGCGGCGACGACGTACGGGATCACGGCGTCGGCTCCTCGTCGTCGAGCAGCACCAGCGAGCGGTCCCGGAGCTCCGACCAGACCAGCAGGAACGCCGACGCCACCTCGAAGCTGACGGCAACGTTCGCGACCGGTATCACGCCGCCGGACAGCAGGTGCGACACGGTGCCGCTCGGGAGCCAGTTGTGGAAGAAGGCGCCCCCCGCGATCAGGCCTCCAACGCCGATCAGCGCATATCCGGCGGCGCCGGCCGATTCCAGCCACTCGAGCGCTGCGAGCGGACGGAGCCGCCTCGTCAGCAGGGATGCACCGCACACGTCCGCGAGCAGCACGCCGGATGCGAGGATCACGCCGCCCTGGAAGCCGCCACCGGGGGTGAGGTGACCATGCAGGACGATGTAGCCGCCCAGCACGATCGCGGGCGCGACGAGCAGCGCCGCGAGCAGGCGCGTCGCCTCGCCGGGGCCGGCCTGCGGGAAGGCGTCCGACACGGTCTCAGGCGGCCTGCCCTCGGGCTCCCGCCCAGAGCGCACGATCAGCGCCATCGCAAGTGCGGAGGAGAACAGGATGAACTCCTCCGCGAGGGTGTCGATCGCCCGCAGGTCGAAGTTGACCGCCGTGGGCACGTTCGTGACGTGGCGCCGAAGCTCGGCCTGCTCGGCCGCCAGGCGTCCGTACGCATGCGCGTAGTGGCCGAAGCCGGGCAGGCCGGACAGCCCCCAGATCAGCTCGGCCGCGAGCACAGACCCGGCGATGACCAGCGCAACGAGCCGCCAGCGGCTCAACGGTCCTCCTCGCGGATGCGAGACAGCGCGAAGAGGATCATGGCGGGCAGGCCGACCATGCCTATCACGACCTCCGAGAGCGCCACCTCCGGCGCCTGGAACACCACGAAGAGGGCCGCCAGCGCAACGGCGTAGACGCCGCCGACGATCGCCTGCCGGAACGGATCGCGGGTCAGCACGGTTGCCGTGCCGCTGACGGCAACGAGCGCCAGCGCGACGAGCTGCACGGCGATCACGGGGGTTGCTCCTCGTCGAGGGCGGCGACCGCCCGCGCGGTCGCATGCACGAGGATCGGGCCGGTGGCGATCGTGACGGCGGCGGCGCAGAACGCCTTGAGCGCCGTCTGGTGCAGCGAGTCGTGCACGACCACGGCCAGCGCGAGAAGCAGCGGACACACGGTGGAGATGGCCGACACGAAGTGGAGGCGATCGAGCGCCGATCGCGTCCTGACGAGCCCGAGGGTCGCGACGCCGGCGACCGCGACCGAGAGGGCGACGATCGCGTAGGAGACGGCGGTCCCCGTGCTCACAGCCCGCGGTCCAGGTAGCGAACGAAGAGCAGGCTGCCCGGAAGCTGCAGGAACGCGACCACGATGGCCAGGTCCCACACGTACGACTCGCCGAATCCCTCGGCGGCGAGGCCGAGTGCCAGCACCGCCAGCGCGCCGGCCGCCTCGAGCGCCACGACCGCGTCGGCCACCGGCGCCCGCACCGCGACGGCCATGCAGGGCATCAGCAGTACGAGGACGCAGCAGGCCGCCCAGAGCCAGCCGTTCACGGCGTCATGCGGTGTTCGACGACCTCCTCGCCTCCCGCCTCGACCACGAAGAGGTCGGGCGCGAGCGACCCCGCCCACACCTCGATCAGGCGACCCGGTCGATCTGGCGCGTGGCGGCGGCGGTGCTCGATCGCGCCGGGCGACCGGCGAGCGGCACCGCGAAGCACCACTGCGGTGCCGCGAACGACCTGCCAGGGGAGCGGCCGCGCGGCCCGCAGCAGCTGCAGGCGGCCGAACCGCACGCCCTCACCACCCATGACGCGAACGTGCACCGCCGTCGCGACCGCGACCACCGCGATCCCGGCCGCGACCTCCTGGCGGTTGAGCTTGGCGACGACGAGGATCCAGAGCAGGAGGAGCGGCGCGGCGACGGTGATGAGGCGTTCCAGCCGGCTCACTCCGGCGATCTACCTCCGGGCCGCCTCGCGCAAACGCCGCCGGCTCACCGATCCGACTCGTAGATCCCCGACTCGTCCCCGGCGTCGAGCAGCAGCACCTCGTCGCCCGCGTGGAGCACCGTGTCGCGATGCGGCGTGAGCGGCGCGCCATCGCGGATGACCATGCTGACCCAGGCGCCGTCGCCGTCGAGGTCGCGGATGGCGGTGCCGTCGGCCGGAGCGCCGGGCTCCACCGTGTAGCGGCGGACGCCCTGCGGCTCCTCGGTGAAGCGCAGCGAAAGATCCCACGGCTCCTGCTCGACCGGCGTCATCACGATGCCGAGCCGCCTGGCGGCGAACTCGATGGTCGTCCCCTGAAGGAACACGGACATGACCACGACGACGAAGATCATGCCGTACAGCCGCCGCGCGTCGGGACCCTGCTCGAGCAGGACGAACGCCCCCAGCAGGATCGGCACGGCGCCCTTCATTCCGGCCCAGGCGGCGTACACGCGCTCGGCGCGGGACAGCCCGGCGCGCAGGAGCAGCAACGCGACCACCAGTGGGCGTGCCACGAGGGTCACGACCAGCGCGATCAGTGCTCCGTCCAGCAAGACGCTGCGGACGTCGAGCGTGCCGAGCGCGATCGTGAGCCCCAGCGCCGTGAACACGACGATCTCGGCCATCGTGCCGAGCGACGTATGGAATCGCTCGATGGCGGCCTTGTACGGCGCCCGGGCGTCCCCGATCAGGACGCCGGCGACGAAGACGGCAAGGAAGCCGGAGCCGTGCAGCACGGAGGCGAGCCCGTAGACGACCCCGGCGCCGGCGAGCGTCCGCAGCGGGTAGAGCTCCTCGTCGGGGAGTGCGAACCGGCGGATCGCCTGACGCAATCCGAGGCCGCCGAGCACCCCGACCGCCAGGCCCACGACCATCTCCAGCCCGAAGCTGCCCGCAACGCCGAGCGCGGGGCTCGACGCATCGCGATACGCAAGCACCCCGAGCACGAGGGCGATGCTGACGGGGTCGTTCGCCCCGGACTCGCCCTTGACGATGTCGCCCGCGGGACTGTGGATGTCGCGCCCGCCGAGCACCGAGAACATGACGGCGGGATCGGTGGGAGCGATCGCGCCACCCAGGAGCAATGAGGGCGTCCACGGCAGGCCGAGGAGGCCGTGGGCGGCACAGGCGACGATGCCGGCGACGAGCAGCGTCCCCAGCACGCCGAGCAGGAGCACCGGCCAGATGACGCGGCGCAGCCGCTCGAGCCCGATCGCGATGCCCCCGTCGAACAGGATCAGGATGATCGCCACGACGCCGACGCGCTCGACCTCCTGCACGGACAGCACGCGGCCGAGCGGGTCGTAGGCGGCCGATGCGACCGCCGCCCCCACGAGGAAGAGCCCGGGCGCCGGAACGCGCACCCATTCGGTGATGCGCCTGCCCGCCACGGCCAGCGCAAAGGCGGCCGCAACGATCAGCACGATCCGGCCAAACTCGGCTGATTCGGTCACGCGCGTCCCCTACCCGGCGGGGCCGCCGGCCACGCGGCCGGCACCGTGAGCGGCGGCGCTGTCAGCGCCTATCCTGGCGCGATGCCGCGAACGACAACAGCCCGGGCCGACCGCGTGGCCGGCCTGATGCTGCTGACCACCCCCGTGATCTGGGGGCTCACCTTTCCGGCGGCGAAGCTGGCCCTGAAGCACACGAACGCGTGGACGTTCACCGCGTGGAGCCGGGTGCTCGGGCTGCTGGCGCTGATCGCGGTGCTCGCCGTCGTGAGGCCGCCGCGCGATGCCTGGCGATGGGGGCTGGTGCCCGCCGGTGCGCTGCTCGGCTTCCTCATGTTCGCGGCGTTCGCGCTGCAGTCAGTGGGCCTCCGCTCGACGACGGCGACGAACGCCGGCTTCATCACGGTGCTGTACGTCGTCTTTGCGCCGCTCGGGGCGGCACTCGTGGCCCGGCGCCGGCCGCCGCGCGTCGCGGCGGTGTGCCTGCCGATGGCCTTGGCCGGCCTGGCGCTGCTCTCGCTCCACGGCCTCGACCTGCACCGCGGCGACGCACTCGTGCTCGCATGTTCGATTGCGATCGCCGGCCACATCGTGGCGGTCTCGCTGTTCGTCGCGCGCTACTCGGCGATCGGCCTGGCGGCCGCCCAGCTCGCGGCGACCACGGTGATCCACACGGCATTCGCGCTCCCCCACGGACTCGATGCGGGCCAGGTCGCAGGCGACTGGCGGCTGTACCTCATCACCGGGGTGCTCGGCTCGGGCGCGGCGTTCTCGATCCAGGTGCTTGCCCAGCAGCAGCTGACGCCGCTTCGGACGAGCGTCCTGCTCGCGGGCGAGGCGCTGTTTTCTGCGCTCGCATCGGCTGTCTGGCTGGGTGAGCGTCTGGACGCGCGAGAATGGTGCGGCGTTGCGCTGATGCTGGGCGCGATCGCGGTGTCCGAGGCACAGGCCTGGCGCGGGGCGCCGGAGCCGGCCTCCGCGGCCTAAGCGAGGCCGAGCATCCGGCCGACGTCGTCAGCCGCCTGACCGGCGGTCAGGCAGCCGTCGACTTCCACCGTCCTCGCACCCACGGCAGCGGCCTGGCGTCTCAGCTCGTCGGTGAAGAGCGCGTCACGTTCCAGCAGGTTGCGCAGTGCCCGCGGGGGATCGCCGGTCCTGCCGGCGATCGCCCACGTCGAGCCGCGAGCGCCGAAGGCGGCCCGCCGGAATGCGGGCGTCGGCAGCAGCCAGACCGCATGAGACGCATCGGCAAGCAGCGGCACCACGAGCCGCGGCAGCAGGCTGAACCCCTCGACGATCACCGTCTCGCGGGGGCGCGCGAGCAGATCCTCGACCACGAGCTCGAACGACTCGCCCTGGAAGGCGTGGAACGTCTCCATCATCTCCCGGGGCGAGCGCTGCACCCATCGCTCGTCCATGGTCATGGCCGCGAACGCGTGACGCAGCGGCGCCGACTCGGACGTTGTGCGACGCGTGTACCGCGACGGCGGCTCGACGTGGTACAGGGCGGCACCGTGGCGCCGCGCCAGCTCCTCGGCGACCGTCGACTTGCCGGCGCCGCTACCGCCACCGATCCAGCGAACGTGTCCGAGGTCGGCCGGCAGCGTCACGCCGCCCAGCGTATCGCGCTCGCGCAGGGGAGCCGGCGCCGGTCGGCCGGCGCCGGCTCCCCGCTCGCTACGGCGCGATGTTGTGGTTGAGGTGGAACACGTTGCCCGGGTCGTAGCGTCGCTTGACCTCGCGCAGCCGCTCGTAGTTCGGCCCGTACGCAGCGCGAATGGCGTCGTCCGCCTGGTCGTCACCAAGATAGTTCAGCCAGCGTGCGTTGCGAAGCTGCTCGGTCACCGCGGCATACGTGTCCTTCGTCCACTCGATGTTCCGCTCGGTGTCTGCGGGATCCATCCACTCGGACGGAAGCAGCAGGTTGAAGCCCGGGTCGCGGTGCGGCACCGCCGTGGCGGTCGGATCGATGCGCGTCACCTCGCCGTGGAAGTGCTCGAACAGGATTCCGCTCATGGGCGAGGGCACCGACTCGAATCGCTGCACGACCGTCTCGATCAGCTCGTCCGAGATGCCCTCAGTGAAGCTCGACATCCAGTAGTTGAGGGCACCCGCCGGGTAGCCACCGTCGAGGAGGGTGTTCATCACCGGGTAGGGCATCGGCCCGACCTCGGTCATGATCGGTGGCCCCCACTCCAGGAACGGGGCCAGGTCCGAGTCGGCGCGGTCAGGGTCGGTGTGGCAGGCGAGCATCCCGGCCACCTTCATCCCGGAGCCGTCCGGGGCATGGACGAGCGCCCCGAACACCGTCAGCTCGTCAGGGCAGCCTGCGGCCGCGTCCCGGTAGAAGCGCAGCATCTCGGCGCCCCGTTCGATCGGGTGGACGATGAACCCGCCGACGACCATCGGTTGGTGCCGCAGGCGGAACGTGAGGGAGACGGCAACGCCGAAGTTCCCTCCACCGCCCCGCAGTGCCCACATCAGGTCGGGATGCGACTCGTCATCGACGTCCAGCACGTCGCCGGTCGCGGTCACGAGCTGTGCCGCGACCAGGTTGTCCGCGGCCAGCCCCTGGGTGGACATGAGCCATCCGAGCCCGCCACCGAGCGTGTAGCCGCCCACGCCTGTCGTCGAGATGGCGCCGCCCGTCACCGCCAGTCCATGCTCGTGCGCTGCGCCGTTCACGCCCGCCCACAGCGCCCCACCCTGAGCTCGCGCCGTCTTCGCCTCTGGATCGACCTCGACGGCGCGCATGCGCGAAAGGTCGATCATCACCCCGCCCTCGCAGACGCAGCGGCCGGCCACGTTGTGGCCGCCCCCGCGCACCGCGATCTCGAGCCCCGACTGGGTCGCGAACCGCACCGCGGCAGCCACGTCGGCAGGTGTTGCGCAGCGGGCGATCAGCGCCGGCCGCTTGTCGATCAGCCCGTTGTGCACGCGTCGCGCAGGCTCGTAATCGGCGTCCTCCGGGAGCAGCACCTCACCGGTGAGCCGGTCACCGAGATTCTTGACCGCGGTCATGTCCAGCACGTCCATGTCAGCCATCGCGTCTCCCTCCAGGTGTCTCGCGCCGGGTCGGCAGCGCTCGTGGCGATCTTCTCAAACACCTCGCGCGCCCGCCAGGGCGGAGAGCGGCGGCAGTTCGCCATTGAACGCACCGGACGCTAGCTTTACGCTGCTGTCGACATCAGCCAGACGAGGGAGCCACTGTGAACGCCACCTTGACGGAGTACGCCGTCGTCAACCCGGCCACCGGGGAGACACTCAAGACCTACCCGACGATCGGCGACGAAGATCTGAAGGACGCGATCGCGCGCGGGGACAGCGCGCACCGCGTATGGGGCCAGACCACGTCGGTTGCCGAGCGCGCGGCGATCGTCCGGCGCATCGGGGAGCTGCACGAGGAGCGCAAGCAGGAGCTCGGCGAGATCATCGTCCGCGAGATGGGCAAGCCGATCAGCCAGGCGGTCGGTGAGGTCGAGTTCTGCAAGGCGATCTACGACTTCTACGCCGACAACGCCGAGATGCTGACGGCCGACGAGCCGATCGACCTGCTCGAAGGCGAGGGCAAGGCGTTCGTGCGGCGCAGCTCGCTGGGCGTGCTGCTCGGCATCATGCCGTGGAACTATCCGTACTACCAGGTGGCCCGGTTCGCCGGCCCGAACCTGGTCATCGGCAACACGATCCTCTTGAAGCACGCGCCGCAATGCCCGGAGTCCGCCGAGGCGATCGAGCGGATCTTCCACGAGGCCGGGGTGCCGAAGGACGTCTACATCAACATCCGCGCGAGCAACGAGCAGGTCGCCGAGATCATCATCCCGCACCCGCGCGTGATGGGCATCTCGCTGACCGGCTCCGAGCGGGCGGGGGCGGCCGTCGCCGAGGTCGCCGGCCGCAACCTGAAGAAGGTCGTGCTCGAGCTCGGCGGCTCCGATCCGTTCATCCTGCTGAAGACGGATGACCTCGACGCCGCGGTCGAGGCGGCGGTGGGCGCCCGTCTGGAGAACACGGGCCAGGCGTGCAACGCCGCAAAGCGGTTCATCGTGATGGATGACCTGTATGACCCCTTCGTCCAGAAGTTCACGGAGGCGCTGAGCGCGGTGAAGCCGGGTGACCCGTCGTCGCCCGACACGAGCATCGGCCCGCTGTCCTCATCGCTCGCCACCGAGCGGCTGGCCGACCAGGTGCAGCGCGCGGCGGAGGGCGGCGCGAAGATCGTCGGCGGCGACCACGACGGGAACTTCTTCTCGACCACCGTCATGACGGACATCAGCCCCGACAACCCGGCGCGCCGTGAGGAGTTCTTCGGGCCCGTGGCGCAGGTCTACAGGGTGTCGTCGGAGGAAGAGGCTATCGAGCTCGCAAACGACACCCCGTACGGGCTCGGCTCGTACGTGATGACGAGCGACGAGGAGCAGGCGATGCGCGTCGCCGAGCGGATCGAGGCCGGGATGGTGTTCATCAACGCGGTCGGCGCGGAGGGCGCGGAGCTGCCGTTCGGCGGCGTCAAGCGCTCCGGCTTCGGCCGGGAGCTCGGGCGCTTCGGTGCCGACGAGTTCGTGAACAAGAAGCTGATCCGGATCGTCTGAGAGCGGTCGCGGGTGGGCGGGCCACGGCGGCCAGCCCACCCCCACGATCACGCCTGCCCCGGGACGCCGACGCCCGCCTCGACCGGCGTCACGGTCAGATACGTGGGGCCGGTCTTCGAGCACGCTGCCAGCCGGAACGGGACATCGACCGCGCGAACGCCGCCGGGCGGGTACACGCGCAGGCTGCTCGCCCGTGCGGGCGCGCAGGTTCCGGGCGCAAAGTTCGCCACGTCGACCAGCTGGAGGACTGCGTGCGCCGTCGCGCCGGCGGCCAGCGTGACCGTGCGCTCCGGCACGGCCGGGCTCCGGCCGGCGGCCGAGCCCAGCTGGCGATCGGAGCGCGCGGAGGCGCCCGGGTACCCGTGGAGCGAGCACGCCCGGCGGGAGTGGTTCGTGAGCTCGAGCGGGAGATAGCTCGAGCCCGCGGCGGCGCCGCCCGATCCCACGCCGACCCACACGGTGAGCGCCGCGGCGCGGCAGCGCGGCGCCGCCGAGGGTGTTCCGGCGGCCGACCCGTTCGAGAGCGTGGTTACCCCACCCGTCGACGATCCGGAGCCGGCCGCGGCATCCGGAGTCGTCGAGGAAAGAGAGCCGGCGATCAGCGCAGCTCCGGCGGCCATCGCGATGACGGCCGCTGTACCCATGAGTCGACGTCCATGCATTGCACACCTCGCAAGTCTGAAAATGCCCTGGTGACAGGCTACGGACGCGAGGTGGCGATGCGGTGTCGGCTGTGTAACGGTTTCGCTATATCACGCCCGTTCGAGGTTGTGGAGGTTGCTCTGTGGCATCTCCAGCAGTTCGTCGTCCTCCTCGGCGCGGAGGTGGGCGGTGGCGTTGCCCGCCGCGTCCTCCCCCTCGCCGATCAGCGTGTAGACCTTTCCGTCGACGAGGTACCGGGCGTCGCCCTCGACGCTCGAGCCCTCGGGATCGATCGTGCTCATGTCAGCTCCCCTCGAAGTGTTGGTAGGGCCTCACAGGACATGAAAGCACGAACGCCGACGGCCCGTCGGGCGCGCCCGACGGGCCGTCTTCGCGTGGTTTCACACGCCTGCCATCGTCACCTGGGTCAGGCGGATGTGGTTGCCCGACGGGTCGCGGAACGCGGTGTCGATGCCGTACGGCCGCTCTTCGGGCGCCTCGGTGAACTCGACGCCGCGACTCCGAAGCTCCTCGTAGTCCGCGCGGACATCGTCCGTGGTGAGAAACACCGTCCCGGCGAAGCCCTTCGCCATGAGGGTGCGGACCTGCTCCTGGCTCTCGGCGTCCATCACCGGCTCGCCGGGGATCGCCATCAGCGTGATCGAGACCTCGTCCTGACCGGCCGGGCCGACGGTCACCCAGCGGAAGTCCCCCATCTCCGGCAACGTGACGTCGGCTCGCACCTCCAGACCGACCTTGGTCGTATAGAACTCGAGCGCCTCGTCCTGGTCGTTCACCCACAGCTGCACGTTTGCGATCCTGATCATCATCGTCCTCCTCGGTTTCATCGGTCGGAGGGATGCTATGTGCGGGTCGCCGCTCCGTCTTCTCGAAACGTGCGCCGTCTCGGGCGTGCGTACGCGCGCACGACGCACGTCGGCACGCGCGCGTGCTGTGCCGCCGGCGGGTGAGCGGCACGGTAGGCGGTGGGCGACATGCCGTAGGTGCGCGTGAAGGAGCTCGAGAACGAGCCGATGCTGTGCAGCCCGACGGCGAAGCAGATGTCGGTCACGCTGCGGTCGGTCATGCGCAGCATGGCGGCGGCGCGCTCCAAACGGCGCGTCAGGAGGTATGCGTGCGGCGACTCGCCGAACGCATCGCGGAAGGCCCGGCTGAAGTGCGCGCGCGACATCGACGCGGCACGCGCCATGTCGTCCACTCCCAGCCGCTCGGAGTAGCGTGCGTCCGCGAGATCCTTCGCTCGCAGCAGGTGCCGTTCGGATGGGGCAAACGCCATGCTTCAAGGGTATCGCGGAGCGCAATCCGCGTAGCCCTCTCCGCCGTCGTACGGGACGCACGATCCCGCTTCGGGCGTAAGGACGGTGATGCAACGGGGAACCAACAGGCGCCACACGGCGTCCAGGTGATCACCGGATGGACGAATCCGTTCACCATGGCGTAACGGCAACCCGCGCATGTGCGATTCTCGCGTTGCTCGTCAGCGTGGTTGCGTTCGCGCAGTTGCGAGCCAGCGCGGCCCGTGCGTCCCGACGGCGGTTCGCTACGACGCCAACAGCATCTTCCCGGCGAGCGTCCGGAGCGTCCCATACGTTGCCGTGAGATCGAGCGGCACACTGCTCGCTGGACACCTCTTCTACTACGGGAACGTCCCGGGATGGCAGCCCCACCCCTCTCTCTTCCGCGTGATCACGCACGGACAGGTGCCGCACAGCCGGCTTCACATGAAGATCCTCTGGACGCTCCACGGTGGGGATCCCGTCCGCGGGCTGACGATCCGTGGCGTGAGCAGCGACGGGAGCGACTCGTTCCGACAGTTCCTCCCCGGAGGCACCGAGTTTCCGTCATATCTGAACGTTCCCAGCGCCGGGTGCTGGCAGATCTTCGTCAACGCCGGCAGCCTGAACGGCCGGCTCGGCGTCGTCGCCGTCGACGGGACGTGACGTCGGCCGCCGCCTGAGGGACTCTTGTGGCAGGCGCGACAAGGAACCGCGTATGCCGCGGTGAATACGGCGACATGATCGACACTCTGCGCCGCCTGGTAGACGGCGCTCGCGCGGGCTCCGTCGCGGACTCCGAGCACCGGCCAGACACGAGCATCGGGTACGAGCGAACGTCGGGATGGGCCGGCGACCGCCTCTGGATGATGACCCGATACGCACTCGAGGAACGCGGCGAGGCCGTGCAGCTGAGCGGCGCCGACCCGGCCGAGGCGGACGCCGCCGTGGGGGGATTCTCAGATCTCACCGGCCGTGCATACCAGCCGCTTGCCGCGCTGATCTGCGCGTGCGGAGAGCTCCGCCTGTGCGTCGTGATGTACGGCGACACCTATCCCAAGCTGAAGGCCGTGCTGGTCGACGAGCGGGACCGCCCGCTCTGCGGCACCGAGCCGTTTCGCCTGCCGGCGTTCCATTGGACGACCGGAAGCTGGGAGCGGCTCGGAAGGCCGATGCGCCCGCGGCAGCGGCGGGCCTACCGCGACTCGGTCCGCCATCAGTTCGCGGCGCTTACGAACGCCGTCCGGCAATGGCACCAGACCTGGGAGGCCTGGGGCGCCGCGAGCAACGACGAGGCGTTCGCCCATGCCGAACGGACGGCCCGCGAGCAGGCGGAGCAGGAAGCGGCGAACCGGCTGGCCGCGGAGGAACAACGGCGAGAGGCGGAGCGCCGCCGGCTCGAAGCGGAATCGCGCGCGATCCACGAGCGGCTCGAGCTCTACGTCTCGGCCGGCGTCGCGCCGCCTGCGGAGCTCGTGGAGAAGGCGCTGCACGCGGATGCCGCGCTGTCCCGGACGGCCTGAACGACGGGCACCGGCTAGCCCCGCGCGCCGCGCTCAGCGGGGCGTGCACGCCGTGGGGTTTGCCCCCGACGGGACGCCTGCTGGCCCCAGGGCTGGTTCCGCCTCGTCATGCGACCCTTGTCCGCATGACATATCTCACCCCTTCCCACTCCACGCCAAGCGACTCGCCGATCCCGAGCGCCGCAGCCGACCTGCCGCCAACCGGGGGCACGTCCAGGCGCCGGGTGTTCCTGCTCGCCGGTGCGGGGATCTCTCTGCTGCTCGCCATCCTGCTCATGGCCGCCGGAACCACCGGGCTCTGGCAGCTCACGAAGCGCGACAGCGCTGGGTTCTTCACGTCCAACACGACGACGCTCTCCACGCACTCATACGCCATCACGTCCGACACCCTCGAGATCGGTCCCGACACTCCGCGGCTGTTCGGCGACCGCCTCGGCACCGTGCAGATCCGGGTCAGATCCGACAAGCCGGTCTTCGTCGGGATCGCCAAGACGAGCAACGTCGAGCGCTATCTCGCCCAGGTGAACCATCAGGCGGTGACCGACTTCGGGCTCGATCCGTTCTCCGTCACCTTGGCCAACCGGCCGGGCACCGCCCGCCCGGAGCGGCCGGCCCTCCAGAGCTTCTGGCGGGCGGAGGCAACAGGCACCGGCACCCAGACGGTCCGCTGGCCGCTCGAGAAGGGCAACTGGAGCGCCGTGGTCATGAACGCCGACGGCTCACGCCACGTGGTCGCCCAGACATCCGTCGGTGCGCGCATCCCCGCGCTTCGCTGGGTGGTGCTGGGGGTGCTGGTCGCCGGTGTGATCCTGCTGCTGGTCGGCGCAGGCCTCGTGTGGTCGGGCACCGGCCTCAGCTCCACCGGGCGTCGCTGAGGGGCATTTCGGCATGCTGAGACTCGCCGGTTGTGCCGGGAGTGTTCGGGACACGCCCCCGTACGTCCAACCGCAGCCCCGCTGCGCGAAAGCCGCCCAACCAGGCGGCTTCCGCGGATGCGCTGGAGAGGACTTGAACCTCCACGGCCCATTCAGGCCACAAGGCCCTCAACCTTGCGCGTCTACCAATTCCGCCACCAGCGCGAGGGCTTGCGGAGTCTACCGCAGGAACGCTCGCGCCTCGGAACCAGCGGATCCCCGCACGTGAGGCAGACGCGCGCTCTTGGCACTGCGCGCATTCAGGAGCCGCTGCAGGAGCCCCAGCGGTCACAGAGAAGGTGCCCACTGCGCGTGTTGGCACGTCCACCACCGACGGGGAGGTCACGATGGGTCGGCTCTTTGGAGCATTCCGGTACGCGAACGTGGTTTCAACAGCTGCGATCGTGGTCGCGCTGAGCGGCACCGCCTATGCGGCCGGCATCACCGGCAACGAGATCGCAGATGGGACCGTCACGAATCTGGACCTCCAGGATCGCACCATACGCGGCAAGGACATCCACCTCGGCACCATCCGCGCCGAAAACATCACGGCTCTCGGTCGCGCACTGCTTCACGTCAGGGCTGCTCCCCCCGCCATCAGCGACTACCACGACCTCTCGCCGATCGTGAAGCGCAGGCTGCGCTACCGCGGCTACTACGTCGTCTTCACAGAGTTCCTCGCCACGAACACCGGGAGTACGGACGACTCGCTCAACTGCGCCTACAAGCTCGGCGGGACAGTCAGTCCCGCGGCAGGGGTTCAGGCCGCGTCGGAGCAGAGCAGCAAGGCCCAGTCGGTGACGGTCATCCACGCGACCGTCCGCCACGAACTGGTGCGTTTCGCGTGTCAACGCAACGATTCCAGTAGCTTCACGCTCTCTCACATCCGCTTCGCAGCATTCCGGTTCGGCTAGGGGCACTGCCCCGTCATCCCGAAGCGGACTGACCGACGCGCTGGAAGACCCGGCGCCACGTCAGGCCGTCGCCGAGGATCAGCGTCGCGCCGCTGATGCGAAACGGCCGGGTCGGATCGGCGGTCATCATCTCGGGCATGGAGCTGGCAACCACCTCATGGCGCACAACCCCGACCACATCGCGGTTCTCCTCGATGGCCGTGGAGATTGAGAACCGTCCGAAGTAGGCGTCGAACCGGCTGCCGTCCGCCTCGCAGACCTGAATCGAGAGCCAACCGGTCGTGTCATAGATCGCGAGGCCGAGCGGTTCCGCACCGTACGTCTCCGTCCAGTCGACATGGACCGAGTCCCGATCGTCGTACGCAGTCAGGCGCCAGGCGCCGTGGAGACGGAGGCTCGCTTCCGTTACAGCAGGAACCCGAGCACGATCCCGTTGGCGACGAACAGGGCCGCAACGAGGATCGTCAGGCGGTTCAGGTTCCGCTCCATCACCGCGGTGCCGCCGAAGCTGCTCTGACCGGGGTTGAACATCCCCGAGAGCCCCGAATCCTTGCCCGAGTGCATCAGCACAAGCACGACCAGGATCGCCGAGAGCAGCAGCTGCGTGAACGAGAACACGAACGTCATCGCCCGCTCAGTCTACCAACACGGTGCCCGCCGGCCCGTCGGCCAGCTCCCCCACCACCGGCCATCCCAGCCGCTCGGCGACCTCGCGTGGCACGGCCGCAAGCAGCCCGCCCGACGTCTGCGCGTCGCACGCGACCAGCCGCTCGGCCTCGCCCAGCTGCTCGGCAAACGTCGCGTAACCCGCGGCCAGCTCGAGATTGGTCCGCGTGCCGCCCGGCACCACGTCGGCCTCCACCAGCTCCCGCACCCCGGGCAGCAGTGGCACATCGGCGAACCGCAGCCGCGCCTGCAGCCCGGCACCCGCCGCCAGCTCGCGCGCATGCCCGACCAGTCCGAACCCGGTGACGTCGGTCACCGCATGCGGCTCCATCTCCGCAAGCTGCGCAGCCGCCCGGTCGTTCAGCGTCGTCATGGACTCCACCGCCGCCTCGACCGCCTCGTCGCCGGCCTGTCCGCGCTTGATCGCCGTCGCGACGATTCCCGTCCCGATCCGCTTGCTGAAGACGAGCGCGTCCCCCGCCCGTCCTCCGGTGTTCCTCCAGATGCGGTCCGGATGCGCGAATCCTGTCACCGCCATCCCGTACTTGGGCTCGGCATCGTCGATCGAGTGCCCGCCCGCGATCGCCACGCCGGCCAGCTCCGCCACCGCAGCGCCGCCGCGCAGGATCTCGCCCAAGAGCTCCATCGGCAGCGTCTTTGGAAACGCGACCACGTTCAGCGCGAACGCCGGTCTCGCGCCCATGGCATAGATGTCCGAGATCGCATTCGTCGCCGCGATCCGCCCGAACGTGTAGGGGTCATCGACGATCGGCGTGAAGAAGTCGATCGTCGTCACGAGCGCGAGGTCGTCGGACACGCGCCACACTGCCGCGTCGTCCAGCGACTCGTTCCCGACCAGCAGCTCGGGCGGCCGGGCCGCCGCCGGCATGCCCGCCAGGACCTCCGAGAGGGAGCCGGCCGGCAGCTTGCAGGCACAGCCGGCCCCGTGTGAGAGCTGCGTCAGTCTGACCTGGGTCGCCACAGAGGGAGCGTACCGCGGCGCACCAGGGCGACCGCGACCGCCGCGCCCAGCGCGGCCGCGAGCACGCCGGCCACCACACCCCACGGCGTCCCCGACGGCGAAGGCGCCGACGCGGCTCCGGACTTCGAGACGGTCGGCTGCCGCACCACCGGCGCCATCACGTACGTCCGCGTGTCGATCGTTTGGAACGGCCGCCCGTCCTCGGTCACCGTCAGCACCGCGTCGTCCGGTGAGAGCGCGAGCCCGGGCATGGTCCCGGGCGACACCCGCGGCAGGTCGATGCAGAGCGCCGTGCCGTGCACCGTGTCGAGCGCGTGGATGAACGTGCGGCCCCTGCCCTCGTCGTACAGCGTGTAGGCGCGGGTGCCGTCGACCGGGCCGACCCGCGACATGGCGACGCCGTGCATGACCGGGCCCCACCGGGTCGGGTCCGTGATCGCCTTCTCGAGCAGGCGGCCGTGACGGACGTCGTACGCCCGCACCTTGTAGCTGAGCGCGCCCGGCTGCGGATGCTGGATCAGGTAGAGGGTGCGACCGTCCGGTGAGATCGCGTCGAAGCTGAAGTCTCCGGGGAGGGTGACCATCCGCCGTACGCGGAAGCTGCGTGTGAGGAGCACCGCGAAGCGCGTGACCCGGGCCGGATAGGTCGCGCTGATCTGCTGGACGACAACGGTGCGCCCATCGCCGGAGACGCCGCCGGTGGCGCCCTGGAAGGTGACCTGTGGCGTGCCCCAGAAGCCCGGCAGCGTGGACCAGTGCGTCGCCGCGCCCGTGCGGTCGAGCGCGACCAGCGTCGTCGGGCTACCGGCGAGCGCCACGTACCGAGCGCCGCCCGCCGGGGCCGAAGCACCCGAACCGCCGGAGACCGGCCCCACCGTGGAGCCGCAGTCACACCCGAAGGCAGGCTGCGCGCCGCCCGCCACCGCTCCCACAAGCACACACCCGATCACCAGCAGCCGTCGCATCGTTCCTCCCAGGGGTCGTCGCGCTGTCTACGCGGGATGGCCCCCGCCGCGTCCCGCCCGGTATTCTCAGCGCGTGGCTGCGATCGACCCGGAACAGGCCGCCGAGCGCGTCAAGAAGCTGATCATCGTCGGCGACAACCGGCTGAAGCAGGGCGGCGTCGACAAGTTCGCCAAGGCGCGTGGCACCTTCGAACAGGCACTGCGCCTGGCCGAGGAGGCCGGGGTCGCGGACCGCTTCCGCCCGTTCATCGAACGGCGGCTGGAGAGCATCGACCAGCTCTCTCACGACTGACGGGAGCCGGTCCAAGCAGCTCGGCCAGCTCCTGCCGCGCCGGCGGACGGGACCAGCGGCGCAGCACCGTGCCGGTACGGTCGACGTAGACGACCGTCGGCATGCCGACGGCGCCCGCGGGCCGCTCGTGCAGCTCGATCACCGTCGCGCGGCCCCGGTGGCGAGCCACCTCGGCCGCCAGGCGGTTCAGCGAGACGCGGCAGGCGGGGTTCGCCGGCGCGGAGTACTGGACGAACGCGCCGAGCGGCGGGATCGTCTCCAGACCGAGTTCCTCGGGCCGGATCCGCGCCCGGCCGCGGGCCCCCCGGCGCGTGCGGGCCCCCGCCATGAGCAGGGCGCCGGCGCCGAGGCTTCCCGCCAGCACGATCCCCGGATCAGCCATTGTCCGCTCAGGATACCTCCGTGAGCAGGCGCTCGATGCGCGCCGCCGAGACGGCGATCGAATGCCGCTCGGCGACCTCGCGCGCCGCCCGGCACGGCACCGGGAGAGCCGCCGCACGGCGCATGCCCGCGGCGATGTGATCGGCGTCCAGCGGATCGACCAGCACGCCGCACGCGTCGGTGACGTACTCGGGCGGACCGCCCACCTGGGTGGCGACCACCGGCCGCGCGCTCGCGAGGGCCTCCAGCAGGGCCTGTCCCTGTGGCTCCACCAGGCTGGTCTGGCAGTAGACGTCGTGCTCGCCGTAGAGGTCGACGATGCGCTCGGGTGGCACGCGCCCCAGGAAGGTGACGTTCGGCGGCGCCGCGGCGCGCAGCTCCTGCTCGAGCGGGCCCGAGCCCACGACCGTGAGGGTGCCGGCTTCCAGCCGGCCGAAGGCCTGCAACAGGCGCGCGACGTTCTTGCGCTCGATCAGGCTCCCGACCGTGAGGTAGCGCGGCCCATCCCCCGGCGCGCGCGGCGCGGGCGCGAACAGCGACGTGTCGACGCCGCAGTCGATCACCTCGAGCCGCCGCGGGCGCGATGGCAGGCGCTCCGCGAGGTACGCCGACACACAGATCACCCCGCGAGCCCGGCGGATCACGCGTCGGGTGAGCACGCCCACGAACGGGATGGTGCCGACATTGGCAACATCGCGACCATGCGCCGTGACGACATAGGGCGCGCCGCCCGCCAGGGCGACGAGCCCCGTCGGTACCAGGTAGTGGGCGTAGACGATTTCGGGACGGCGCGTGCGCACCAGCCTGCGGGTGCGCCGCAGCAGGCGCAGGTAGGCAAGCGGCGTCGCGACCGCGCCGCGGGCGCCCGGCCCGAGCACCGACTCGTCGACCTCGTGCCCACGTTCGCGCAGCGCGTCGGCGAGCCGCTTGACGAAGACACCGTAGTCCGGCCGCTCCGCGGACGGATACATGTTCGAGAGCAGCAGGATGCGCACCGCGAAAGCCTAGACCTGCGCCGGCCGGCGCGGCCCGGACGCGCGGACGACCGCGCTCCCGACCGCGAAGCTGAGCACGACGAGCGTGGCGTAGGCGGCGCGGTCGCCGAAGGCGTCGGCGATCCCCGAGCCCACCACCGGCCCGAGCACCGCGCCGAGCCCCCAGAGCAGGTTCACCATGCCGAGCACGAGGCCGTGCCCCAGCCCGGCACGGTCGGCGCCGTCCGCGCCGAGCGGATAGCCCACGCCGTAGAGCACCGACTGCACCGGCGCGATCGCGACCAGCATGGCAGCGAACACCGTCGTCCCCAGGGGCAACAGCAGCGCGGCGACGGCCAGGCCGAGCGCCGGACAGGCAACCCGCGCGATCGGCAGCCGACCGTGCCGGTCGCCCAGGCGCCCGGTCAGCGTGATGGCGACGGCGCCGAGCACCGCTCCTCCCGCGTAGAGCCAGCCGAGAGTCGACTGCGAGACGCCGTTGTGCCCCAGGTGCAGCGGCATGAGCACCTGCAGGGTGCCGCCGACCAGCGCCACCAGCAGGATCACCGCCAGGCTCACGGCGATCAGCCGGCTGGCGGCCGCGGCGCGGATGGCGGCGCGGAAGCTGGCCTCGCGCTCGTCGTGCGCCCGGGCATCGTGCTCGACCGCCCCCCACACCGCGAACCCGACGGACACAGCGGCGGCGGCGAGGAACGTCTCGCGCACCCCCACCGCGCTCGCCACCGTCCCCCCGAGCAGCGGCCCGGCGATCATGCCGCCCGTCGCCGACGCATTCGCCACCGAGATGGCGCCCCCGCGGCGCTCGGGCGGAGTCCGGGCGGCCAGCCAGGCCAGACCGGCGCTCCAGGCGATCGACGATGCGAGCCCCTGGGCGATGCGGGCGACCACGAGCAGGGCAAACGAGTCGCCCACCGCGAAGACGGCCGTCGCGGCCGCCATCAGCAGCGACCCGGCGACGGTCACGGCGCGCATGCCGGCACGATCGGCGAGGTGGCCGACCGGCACCGCGAAGACCAGCACCGATGCGCTGTAGGAGCCGAGCAGGATCCCGGACTCGAACTTCGACAGGTCGAGCCGCTCGGCGATGTCCGGGAGCAGCGGCACGATCGCCGAGAACAGGGCCAGGTCGATGGCGACGAGGCCCGAGACGTACGCCGTCAGCCGCGTCACAGCGGCGCCGCCTCCCCGGTGAGGGAGTCGGTCAGCCTCGGCTCGTGCAGGCGCGTCCCAGTCGGCAGGCCGCCGTGGAGGCACGACGCCACGGCGTCGCCGAGCCGGTCCACCGGCACGCCCATCGAGAGCGTGCAGTGCGGCATCCAGTGCGCCGGCCGGTAGTGCGGCCACCGGTCGATGGAGTGGTTCTCCATGACCGCGTCGACGGCCCGATGTACGGACAGGAGCGCCGCGGTCGGGCCGACCGACAGGTACATGATGGCGGGGTCGGTCGCGAAGAACGCGGGCCCGACCAGCTCGACGTCGACCGGCTCGACCGCCTCGCGCAGCCGCGGCCGGACCCGCCGCAGCCCCTCGTAGTCGTCGGTCACCGTGAGGGTGACGTGCGGCCGGATCGCCGGTACGTGCGTTGCCAGGGAGGGCACCGAGATCCGCTCGAGCGATTGCCATAGCTCCCGCACCAGGAGCTCGGCGTCAGTCGAGAGGCCCAGCTCGAGCGCCAGAGCCACGGTCTACCAGGTGCTTCCGAGGGCGACGGTGACCGCCTCGCCGTTGATCCCGCTCGACCCCTCGCTGCTCAGGAAGGCGATCGTCTCGGCGACCTCGCGCGGCGTCACCACGCGGCCGATCGGATACGTCGCCGCCCGCTCCGTCCAGATCTGCTCGGCGTCGATGCCGCGCCGCTCGGCCTCCTCCCGTGCGGACACCTCGGCCATCTCGGTTCGCACCCATCCCGGCAGCACGGCATTGGACGTGACGCCGAAGGGGCCGGCATCCTGCGCAACTCCGCGCATCAGCCCCAGCAGACCGGCCTTGGATGCGCAGTACGCAGTCATCCGGGCCTCCGCGACCACCCCCGCCGTGGAGCTGACGAACACGCAGCGGCCGTAGCGCTGCTCGACCATGCCGCCCACCGCGGCACGGCACAGGTGGAAGGGCCCGTCCAGGTTCACGGCGAAGCTGCGCCGCCACGCGTCGAGGTCCTGCTGCCAGATCTCCCGCTCGGCGGCCGAGCCGAAACCGGCATTGTTGACCAGCACGGAGACGGGACCGAGGCGCTCCCGGGTCGCCGCCACGATCCGCTCGCAGTCGGCCGGATCGGAGACGTCCCCCGTCACATGGTCGAGCCCAAGCGCGGCCAGCTCGTCCTCCGACCGCGCCGTCGCCATGACCCGGAACCCGCGCTCCGCGAGCAGCAGCGCCGTCGCCTTTCCGATGCCGCGCCCGGCGCCCGTGACGAGCGCGACGCGTCCTGCGTCAGCAGAGGTCACGGGGGATCCTCTTCGTCCAGCGGCGCTCGCGCACCGTCTCCCCCCGCTCGGTCGCGAGCAGGGTGTGCTCGAGCAGGAAGCTCTCACGGTCGCACGTCATGCGGCCGCGCGCCTCCACCCGCACATGGTGCTCATCCCGCTGGTACTCGATCGCCTGGAAGCAGCGAACCTCCGCCGACAGCGGGTCCCCCTCGACGATCGAGTAGACCGCCTCGTTCTCGGCCAGCTCCCGCATCCCGTGCGGGTACACGATGTGGCCGCCGGAGTCCCAGAGGAAGTGGAGGTCGGTGCGGCCGGTCTGGACGTCTCGCACGATCTGCCGGGCGGTCTCGCCCTCGGCCAGGCGCTCGATCGGCAGCGGCTCGGCGAGCACCGGCGGTTCGAACGGCGGCGCGTCGCCGCCGGCGGCGGCCGGGATGACCGGAAGCTCGATGCGGGAGCCGGCGCCGGTGGCCACCGTCAAGGTGACCGGTTCGGGCGACGGCCACGCCCACGGCCAGTAGGTCGGCGACACGCCGAGGCGAAGACGGTTGCCTGCCGCGACGACATGGCCGATCGAGTCGAGCTCGATCGTGACGGAGTACGTCCGCCCCGGCTCGAGCGGCTCCGGATGCTCGTGCGAGTCCCGGTGGCAGAGGTTCAGGATCTGCCGGGTGACGAGCTTCGAGGCGCCGTCGGGGAACACCTCGCAGAGCCGCACGCACACGAGCGCGACCGGCCGGTCGCTCGACAGCTCGAGCACGGCGCGCGGGAAGCCCAGGACGTGCATGTCCGCTGCGAGCGGGGCGGAGTCGAATTTGAGGGACATGCCGTCGTCGGCCCGCTGGTCGTCGGGATCGTCGGACGTCTCCCCCTCTCCGCACCACGCGCCGCTGTCGAGGCCGCATGTCTGCCGCCCGCGGATGCTGCGCTCGGCCCGTTCGCCGGCGTCGGCGGTGAGGCCGTACCGCCCGAGGTGAAACGTCTCGACCGTGCCTTCCGGCGGCCACCCGCCCGCCGCCACCCACCGTCCGGGACGCTCCGCGTGGGTCGGCGACGGGCGCACGGAGTCCTGCACCCAGGCGCGCAGCATCGGCTCGTCGGCAATGCCGGTGTCCTCCCCCTTGAGCCAGTGATCCCACCAGCGCACGCTCTCCTGGAGGAAGCCGATGGCCGGGGCGGGCGACCCGGACTGCGGCCACGTGTGGCCCCACGGCCCGATCAGGCCCTTGCGTGGGCAGCTCAGCCCGGCGAGCAGCCGCGGAACGGCGTTCGTGTAGCCGTCCTGCCACCCGCCCACGGCGTAGACGGCGCACTCGATCGCCGCGTGTTCCTCGATCACCGAGCCGTGCTTCCAGTAGCCGTCGCGCCGCTGGTGCGAAAGCCAGATCTCACCGAGCGGCTCGGACGCGTCGATGCGGGACACCCAGAGGTCGCGCCAACGGTCGTCGCCCACGATCGCCGGGTCCGGCGGCTCGGCGTTTGCGAGCAGCATGTACGTACCCCAGTGCAGCATGTCGAGGCCCAGCGGCAGGCCGCCCTTGTAGTGGACGTCGTCGGCGTAGCGGTCGTCCGTCGAGCACAGCGTGATGATCGCCTTCAGCGCAGGAGGACGCAGCGCGGCGATCTGGAGGGCGTTGAAGCCGCCCCATGAGATGCCGTGCATGCCCACGGACCCGGTGCACCATGGCTGCTCGGCGATCCACGCGATCGCCTCAACGCCGTCAGCCTGCTCCTGGGCCGAGTATTCGTCCTCCGGCACCCCGTCGGAGTCGCCGTGCCCGCGGAGGTCGACGCGCACACCGGCGTAGCCGTGCCCGGCGAGGTAGGGGTAGAGCAGCTCGTCTCGCACAGCGGTGCCATCCCGCTTGCGGTAGGGCAGGAACTCGAAGACGGCCGGAACGGGGCGCTCCTCGGCGTCGTCGGGCAGCCAGATCTTGGCAGCCAGGCGGGTTCCGTCGGACAGCGGCACCCACAGGTTCTCGATCACCCTCACGGAGCGCGGGTAGTCGCGCACGGTCGTCGCCACACGGGCCTCCTACAACGTCAGAACGTACGACAGCAGCTGCAGCTGGTCCTCGACCATCATGTCGAACTCGGGCGCACGCCGGAAGCCGAACCGTTCGTACAGCCGGTGCGCCGCGACCATGCCGTTGGTGGTGTAGAGCGTCACCTCCCGCTTGCCGTCCCGTCGCGCGCGGTCGATGCACGCATCCACCAGCGCGGTGCCCGCGCCGTGGCCCTGCAGATGCGGCCGCACGGCCAGCATGCGAAAGCCGGCCTGGTCGTCCCCGTCGAACTCGGCGTAGGGGTTGTCCGGCCCGGGGACGTAGGTGACGCCGCCGAGCAGCGTGCCGTCGTCGTCGATGGCGACGAGCACCGCGGCGTCCCGGTCACGGCCGGCGACGTCACGGAGCACCGCCTCGTAGCCCGGTGAGAGCGGCGTGCCGGGCAGTGCCCGGTACGCGGCAACCGTGAGGTCGGCGAGCTCGCGGTACTGGTGCTGGGCGATCGGCTGCACGCGCACGGACGGACGGTAGCCGCCGCCCGGTCCGGCGGTACGGGGCACTCGACCGGCCGGTGAAAAAAAGGTGCCAGGCACCTTTTTTTCAGCCTGCAATTCACCCGAACTGGTGGCGAACTATCCCCGCCCGGGTCATGAGATCGGGGATGCCGCCGGCCGATGGTAGGACAGAGAAGGGCTGGGGCGCCCTTCCGGGGTCTACAAGGGGTGTGACGATGGGGTCTGCTCGGCGCAGCGAGCAAGGTCAGGCGCTCGTCCTGATCGTCGTCTTCATGTTCGTGCTGTTGGGGATGTGCGGTCTGGCGATCGACGTCGGCCTCTGGTACCAGGACAAGCGCGCGGTGCAGGCCTCGGCAGACGCTGCCGCTCTGGCCGGCGCGTCGGTGCT
>DASWRM010000067.1 GCA_036403155.1 Gaiellales bacterium
GGGGGCTGTCCGGGTCGAACGGCCGCGGTTGGTGGCGGTCAGCGGCATACTCGCCGACCAGCGCGAGGATCTGGTCTGCGCTGCGCTGCGGGGACATCGAGCGGCGTAATCGGCGCCGCTGAGGGTGACTTGAGACGCCAGACGGCCTTCCGGCCTACCGCTCAAGTGGGGGACGGCGCGGACGATTCACCGCGGCATGAATGCCAAAGTCGTCCTGCTCTGCGGTGGTCAGGGCACGCGCATGCGCGAGGAGACCGAGTTCCGGCCCAAGCCGATGGTCGAGGTCGGCGGGCGGCCGCTGCTCTGGCACATCATGAAGGGCTACGCGCACCACGGCTTCGACGACTTCATCCTCTGCTTGGGCTACCGCGGGCAGATGATCAAGCGCTACTTCCTCGACTACCACCTGCTCAGCTCCGACGTGACGTTCGACCTGCGCACCGGAGACGTCGCCTACGGCGGAGCCGGCCACGACGAGGGCTGGCGCGTGACCTGCGCCGACACCGGCGACTCCTCGATGACCGGCGCCCGCGTGAAGCGCGTCGAGCACCACCTGGGCGGGGCCGACATCGTGCTCGTCACCTATGGCGACGGCCTTGCAGACATCGACGTCACGGCGCTCGTCGATTTCCACCGGTCGCACGGGCGCCTGGCCACGGTCACCGGGTGCATGCGCCCGCCCGCTTCGGGCAGCTCGTGTCCGACGGCGGCTGGGTGCGCCAGTTCGCCGAGAAGCCGACCGACACGGGCTGGATCAACGGCGGCTTCTTCGTCTTCGAGCGGGGGGTCTTCGACCGGCTTTCCGCCGATCCCCGCTGCGTGCTCGAGCACGACCCGCTGGAGCGGCTGGCCGCGGACGGCGAGCTTGCCGTGTTCCATCACGAGGGCTACTGGCAGTGCGCCGACACGCTGCGCGACGTCGAGCTCCTGCGCGGGCTCTGGGCTGCGGGGCAGGCGCCGTGGCGGGTCTGGGACGCCCGCGGCACGGCGGATGGGCCGAATCTCGGCCGCCGCTCGGCGGACTGGGCGGTTGCGCCGGAGGCGGCGCTGCGGAGCAGGGCGGCATGATCGACGGCGTCGGGGTGTTCGCGCTTCGGCAGATTCCCGACGAGCGCGGCAGGGTGATGCACATGCTGCGCGCCGACGACCCGCACTTCGAGGCGTTCGGCGAGATCTACTTCTCGACCGTCAATCCGGGTGCGATCAAGGGCTGGCACATCCATTCGCGGATGACGCTGAACTACGCCTGCGTCTCCGGGCAGGCCAAGCTCGTCCTCTACGATGACCGCGTGGACTCGCCCAGCCGCGGCGCGCTGCAGGAGCTCTTCATCGGTGACGCGAACTACGTGCTCGTGCGCATCCCGCCGATGGTCTGGAACGGCGTCAAGGGGATCGGCCAGTCCCCGGCAATGATCGCCAACTGCGCGAGCCATCCGCACGACCCCGAGGAGATCTCGCGGCTCGATCCCTTCTCACCGGAGATTCCGTACGACTGGTCACTGAGGCACGGATGAGCGGCCCGCGCGGCGAGTGCGACCTCGCGGTCGTCGGCGCCGGCATCCTCGGCCTGGCAACGGCGCGCGAGCTGCTCCGCCGCCATCCCGACCTGACCGTCCAGGTGCTCGAGCGGGAGGGCTCGGTCGCGGCCCATCAGACCGGCCACAACTCCGGGGTGATCCATCAGGGCGTGTACTACCAGCCGGGGTCCCTGAAGGCCCGGCTGTGCGTCGCCGGCGCCCGGGAGCTCTACGACTACTGCGACGAGCGCGGCATCCCGGCCGAGCGCTGCGGCAAGGTGATCGTCGCGACGGCCGCCGGTGAGCTGCCGCGGCTGGACGAGCTCGAGCGGCGCGGGACGGCGAACGGCGTGCCCGGTCTGCGGCGTCTGACCGCGGACGAGCTGCGCGGGGTCGAGCCGCATGCGCGCGCGATCGCCGCCCTGCACTCGCCGCAGACGGGCATCGTCGACTACTCGCGCGTTGCCGGGGCCTTCGCGGACGACGTGGAGGCGGCGGGCGGCACGATCACGACGGAGTGCGGGGTGACCGGCATCTGGCCGACCGCGGGACGGCTCCGCCTCGTGCATCGGCGCGGCGAGACGCGAGCCCGCCATGCAATCTTCTGCGCCGGGGGGTGGTCGGACCGGCTGGCCGTGATGGCCGGGGGCAGTCCCGACCCGCGCATCGTCCCGTTCCGGGGCGCGTACCGGCGCCTGAGGCCGGAGCGACGCTCGCTCGTCCGCGGAATGATCTATCCGGTGCCGGATCCCGAGCTGCCGTTCCTCGGCGTCCATCTGACCAAGCGGATCGACGGTGAGGTGCTGATCGGCCCGAGCGCGCTCCTGGCGCCCGCGCGGGACGCGTACGAGCTGTTGCGCCTGGCGCCCGACGACGTGCTGTCCACGCTGACCTGGCCGGGCACCTACCGGATGGCGCGGCGGTTCTGGCGGACCGGCGTCGACGAGATGCGCCACCTGCTGCCCGGCGGTTCGTTCGTGGGGGCTGCCGCCCGGTTCGTGCCCGAGTTGCGCAGCGGTGACGTGACCGCCGGCTTCGCTGGGGTGCGGGCTCAGGCGGTCGGGCGCGACGGCCGGCTGGTCGACGACTTCGTCTTCTCGCACACCGAGCGCGCCCTGCATGTCCGCAACGCGCCCTCGCCGGGCGCCACGTCCTCGCTCGCCATCGCCCGGTACATCGCGGACGAGGCGCAGCGCACCTTCGACCTTCCCACCACCACCTCGTCCTGAGGAGCAGCCATGCGCGTTCTCGTCACCGGCCATAGGGGCTACATCGGCGCCCACCTCGTCGACCTGCTGAAGCAGCATGGGCACACGGTCACCGGCGTCGACCTCGACCTGTTCGCCGGCTGCGCGTGGGAGCCGGCAACCCCGGCCGACCGCGACGTCGTCGGTGACGTGCGCACGCTGGATCCGCGCGTCGTCGACGGCCATGACGCGGTCTGCCACCTGGCCGCCATCTCGAACGACCCGATGGGCGATCTCGACGCGCAGCTGACGCTCTCGGTCAATCGGGACGCATCGATCCGGCTGGCACGGATCTGCAAGCAGGTCGGCGTCCCCCGGTTCCTGTTCTCGGGCAGCTGCTCGGTGTACGGGAAAGGAGCGACGCTCGACCTCGACGAGGGCGCCGAGCTGAACCCCCTGACCGCGTACGCTCGCTCGAAGATCGAGACCGAGGCCGCGGTGCGCCCCCTGGCCGATGCCGGCTTCTCGCCGGTCTACCTGCGCAACGCCACCGCGTACGGCCACTCGCCGGCGCTCCGGATCGATCTGGTCGTCAACAACCTGCTGGCGTGCGCGCACGCGCTCGGTGAGATCAGGATCATGAGCGACGGCTCCCCGTGGCGCCCGCTGACGCATTGCCGAGACATCGCTGCGGCGTTCGTCGCCTGCCTCGAGGCGCCGCGCGAGCGGCTCCACAACCTCGCCGTCAACATCGGCGGCAACGATGAGAACTACCAGGTCCGCGATGTCGCGGACGAGGTGCGCCGCCTGGTGCCCAGCGCGGAGGTGACCTACACCGGCGAGATCGGTGCCGACCCGCGCGACTACCGCGTCAACTTCGACCTGCTGGGGCGGCTGCTCCCGGACTTCAAGCTGCACTACACGCTGCGCAGCGGGATGGAGGAGCTGCACGACGCCTACCGTCGCCAGGGCTTCGACGCCGACGACTTCCGCGGCCCGCAGTTCGTCCGGTTGCGGACGCTCGGATCGCGCATGCACGTCCTGGCGGCGTAGAGGGTGCCGTGCGCGTCCTGCTGACCGGCGGTAGCTCCTTCACCGGCTGCTGGTTCGCCCGCGAGCTCGCCGCGGCCGGACACCACGTCACGGCGACGCTGCGGCGCTCGCAGTACGACGGCGTGCGCGCCGAGCGGGTCGCTGCGCTCCGCGACGCCTGCGAGACGGTCGAGGGGCTGGCGTTCGGCGATGACCGGTTCGTCGGGCTGGTGCGGGCCGGTGGCTGGGACCTCCTGTGCGTCCACGGCGCGCAGGTCGCCGGCTATCGCGATCCGGGCTTCGACGTCGCCGCGGCGCTCGCGGCGAACACGCGGCGGGCCGCGGAGGTGGTCTCGCACGTGCCGCGCGTTCTCGTTACCGGCAGCGTGTTCGAGCCGGGAGCGGGGAGGAGCGACGATGGCGCGCTGCCGGCGTTCTCGCCCTACGGCCTCTCGAAGGCGTTCACCTCCGAGGTGTTCCGGTACCTGTGCGGCCGGCACTGCGTCACGTTCGGCCGCTTCGTCGTTCCCAACCCGTTCGGCCCGATGGAGGAGCCGCGGTTCACGTCCGCCCTTGCGCGGGCATGGCGGGCGGGGGATACGCCTCAGGTGCGGACGCCCGAGTACGTCCGCGACAACATCCACGTCTCGCTGCTCGCCCGCGCCTACGTCCGGTTCGCCGAGGAGCTGCGGGCGGACGGCGCAGCGGTGGAGATCGGTCCGAGCGGCTATCGCGAGCCGCAGGGCGCGTTCGCCCGGCGGTTCGCTCGGGAGATCGGCGCCCGGCTGGGCATCGCCACGCCGATCGAGCTGCTGCCCCAGGAGGAGTGGTCGGAGCCGGCGGTGCGAGTGAATACCGACCCGGTGGACGAGGCGGCGGTCGGGTGGGACGAGCCTGCCGCCTGGGACGTCCTCGCCCGGTGGTACGCCGACGCGTTCCCCGGTTAGCCGGCCTGCCGCAGCGGCGCGTGCACCGGAGTTGCGTGCGTTCGTGTGGCGGGCCGGTGGGCGGGGCCGGCGAAGCGGCGCTGGGCCATGGCCGTCGGCTCGGCGAGCGGCGCGTGCGGGAGCGGCTCGTGCGGCACCCGCACCGCGAGGGCACTGGAGCCGGTCGTGGCGAGCCGGATGGTGGGCGGCGCCGGCGGCGGGGCCGGGTGCGCGTGCATCGGGTGCGACCGCTGCGCCGGACGCCGCTGGGGGAGTACGGGGAGCGACGATCGCCTTGCCGCGCCCATCGCGGTGCGCGCGGTCGGCATGATGACGACGGGCATGCCGAGCTGCAGCGACTCGCGCAGGCGCGTCAGCGCGTCCGGCGAGACGCGGAGGCAGCCGTGCGAGGCCGCTGTTCCGATCGAGCCCGGGTCGTTGGTGCCGTGGATCGCGAGCTGGTCGCCGCCCGCCCACTGCGGCGGCAGGTTCGGCTGGTGGCCGGACAGCCCGAACGCGTACCAGCCGAACGGTCCGGAGGGGTCGCCGGTGAGCACGCGATCCGTCACGCTGAAGCGGCCGGTGGGTGTCGCCGTGCCGGGTGCTCCGATCGCCGCGCTGTACGTCGCCAGCGTCCGGGCCCCGCGCATCAGCCAGATCCGGCGTGCCCGCAGCGACGCTCGCACCCAGATCCGGGTGCGCACGGTGCGCACGCCGCGCAGGTCGATCCACCCTGTGCGGCCGTTCGGCCGCACCGGCAGGACGACCCGACCCCATCGGCCGTGGCGCGCCGTCGCGACCACCCAGAACCAGGTCGGCGAGCCCAGTGGTGTGGCACCCGCCAAGGCGATCGTCGCGCGGCCGCCGGGGCGTGCGTGCACGGTCGCGCCGTGCGGGGTGGAGGCGAGGAGGAACCTGGGGCCGCTCGTTGCCTGGGCGGGCACCGCGGACATCAGCAGGACCACCGAAGCGATGCCGGCGATTGCGGCGATGGTCACGTTCCGGTGGTGCGTCGAACCCGGCTGCACGTCGTCCAAACCCCCCGAGATGGCCCTCTCGCGAGCGCAATCCTACCGCACGACTTGACGGGTTCCAAGTCCGCTGTGCGGAGGGTCGCAGACGCCGCCATTGCGGACAACTACTGATCGGCGTCCCGTGTCTTCGCTGGTGACCGAGCGGCCGGCTGACGTGAACGTACGGCTCGTGAGCAGACACCACAGGCGCAGGGGCCAGACGCGCGAGGTGATCCGGTGAACCACCTGATGGTGGTCTACAACCTCATCTACGCCGTGCTGGTCGTCGCCGGGCTGGGATTCTTCGCGATGATCTTCCTCTCCACCCGGCCGTCGGCGCGCGCCAAGCCGATCAGCGTCGCCGCGTGGAAGCGGCGCGAGAACGGGTGGATGTACGTCGTCATGCTGGCGCTGCTGGCCGCGCTCGCGGCGACCATCTTCGAGACGCCGTGGCGGGCGTCGGCCGACGCGAACCGCCAAGTCGTCCAGGTGACGGGTGAGCAGTTCGGGTTCGTCTTCTCGACGACGACGGTGCACGCGGGCCGCCAGGTCGAGTTCAATCTCCGTTCAGCGGACGTCAACCACGCCTTCGCCGTCTACGACCCGGCCGGGACGTTCGTCGCGCAGGCGCAGATGATGCCCGACCATCCGCAGGTCCTGCGCGTCACGTTCACGAAGCCGGGCAGGTACACCGTTCGCTGCTTCGAGTACTGCGGGGTCGGCCACCATCTCATGCAGGCGAGCTTCAGGGTGGTTCCGTGACCACCGTCACTCTCGAGGAGACCGGCCACCTGGCCGGCGAAGCGGCCACCGTGCCGATCGAACGGATCCGGGGGCTCGTCACCCGCTACGTGGTGGCCTCGACCGCCATCTTCTTCGTCGGCGGAGCGCTCGGTGGCCTGCTGCGCCAGAGTCAGGGCGATGTCAAGAAGCTGAGCGCCGCGGTCTGGTACGAGGTGATGACCGCGCACGGACTCGCCGCGTTCGTCGGCTGGGCGGCGTTCGCGCTGATGGGCGTCACCTGGTGGCTGTTGCACGAGGCCGGCTTCGAGATCGGTACGTGGGCATGGCGCTGGGCCGTCGCGTGCTGGTGGACGATGATCGCCGGTGTCACCGGGATCGTCATCACGTGCCTCGGCCTCGGGTTCGCCGGGTCGTGGGTCTTCCTCTACCCGCTGCCGCTGAAGAGCGCCTCCCAGTGGTCCGAGCTGGCGGCGGCGCTGTTCTCCGCATCCGTGCTCGTCGTCGGGCTGTCGATCTTCGCGTACTGCTTCGGGGTACTGGCCGTGGTGACGGGAGCCGGGTTGCGAGCACGGTCCCAGAGCCCCTGGAACCGTCTCGGCTGCGCGCTCGGGCTGGGACTGCTCTGGCCGAAGCGGTTCGTGACCGACCGGCCGGTGCCCTTCGCCGTGATCCCGCTGACGGTGATCGCGCTCGACATGATCATCGCGACCGTTCCCCTGGCGCTCCTGCTGGTCGAGATGATCGTGCAGGCCGCCGACCCCTCGATCACGATCGACCCGCTGCTGGCCAAGAGCATGCTCTGGTGGTTCGGCCACCCGGTCGTGTACCTGCTGCTGTTTCCCGCGGTCGCCGTCTACTACCACCTCGTCCCCCGCTACGCGCAGCGACCGCTCGTCGCCGGCCAGGCGATCGCGATCGGCTGGCTGATCGGCGTGGTGACGAACGTGTTCATCGGCGCGCACCACATGTACACGGACTTCCCGAACTCGTTCCAGCAGTCCGTCGACACCTGGATGCAGCCCATGACCTACGCGGTCACGATCCCGAGCGCGCTCTCGCTGTTCTCGCTTGCGTTCACGATCTACCGGTCGGACTTCATCTGGACGCCCGCGTCGCGGTTCCTCTGCGTCGCGATGGTCTCCTGGCTGGTCGCCGGCCTCCAGGGCCTCGGGCTCGCGACGATCCAGTACGACGCGGTTGCGCACAACACGCTCTGGGTCGTCGGCCACTTCCACAACATGGCCCTGCTGAACATCGGGCTCGTGATCTTCGCCGCCACCTACGCCTTCCTGCCTGCGCTCGTGGGTCGCGACTGGTACTCCCAGCGGCTCGGCAACTGGCACCTCGCGCTGACCGTGGTCGGTGGATATGGGAGCGTCGTGCCGTGGATGCTCCAGGGCCTGGACGGGGCGCCGCGGCGGTGGGCCGTGCTGCCGCACCGCTACCTCGAGCTGACGCAGATCGCGCTGCCGTTCGTGGCGCTGATCGCGATCGGCCAGCTGCTGTTCGCATACAACCTCGTGCGGACGCTGGGAGCCGGCCCGCTCCCGGCCTGGCTGGGGTCGCGTCGCGAGGCGGAGGAGTCGTGGAGCGGCGGCCGCCCCGAGGAGTCCCCGAGCGAGACGCTTGGCGCTGCGATGGCCGGCCTCGGCGTGGCGGTGTCGCTCTACGCCTTCTGGTTCAAGCCGTTCCTCTGGGTGCCGATCGGGATGCTGCTCGGGTACCTCGCGATCGCGTTCGGGCAGCGGCGGCAGGGCCTGTGGACGATCGCGGTTGCCGGAGCGATCCTGCTCCTCACGGTGGTGATGCACGCGGGCATCGTCTAGCGCGGAGCGTCGCCGCCCGCCGAGCGGGCCGCGACAACCGGGACGTCGGAGACCGCCGGCTCGGGGAGCCCGGCAGCGGCGATCGCCTCGTGGAACCCCGGCGATGTCGAGAAGCCGCGGAAGATCTCCTCGCTGGGGCACGTGTCGTAGACGACGATGCCGTCGTCACGTCGGGCGCAGAGATGCCAGACGGTCGCGTCTGATGGCATCATCGCCATCAGGCGGTGGTAGCCGGCGATCAGCTCTTCCGGGTCGCCGCGGAACTCGTAGATCCCGAGATGCACCGCCTCAATCTACCGAAGAGCGATCAGCCCCGCAGGCGCGGACCGGAAACCGCAGGCCTCGAGGTAGAAGGTCGCGAGCCGGGGCTCGAAGTCGACGTGCAGCCACTCGCAGCCGGCCGCTCTCGCTTCGTCGGTGGCGATGACGATCAGTCGCCGCCCGATGCCGGCGCGGCGGCGATCCGCTGCCACCAGCGTGTCCAGGACGAACGCGTGCGCCGCACCGTCCCACGGAACGTTCACGAAGCCGACCAGCCGTCCGCCGTCGCGTGCCGTGACCCAGCCGAGGCTGTGGCGCTCGACCTGCCCGCGCCAGTCGTCGTCGAGGACGTCATGGCCGAAGCCCTCGGCGTGCAGGGCGTTCACTTCGGCGTTGTCGAACTCGCCTCGCCAGGCATACGCGATCGGCATGGCGCGGATCCTCACCGAAATCCTCCCGGCCGTGGCGCGTTCAGGCGGATCCGTTGCGCTCCCGGTGTGTGCATCCGGGCCAGCAGCAGGGCCGGCGCTCGCCCTGCTCGAGCTCTTCCTGCGTGCGGCGGATGCGGCGTTCGCGCGTCGCCTGCTTCTTCGCGTCCTCGACCCAGCAGATGAACTCGTTGCGGGCCAGCGGCGTGATGTCCACCCACGCGTGGCGCGCCTTGGCGTTGGCGGCCAGTGCCCGCTGGAGGTCAGGAGGCAACTCGTGCACCACCCCACCGGGAAGGTGCCGGCCGTTCGTCGGGCTTTCGGGGCGATCCATGGCTCTCAAGGTACCTCCCGCGCAGCGGCACGTCTCTCGCGAATCTGATTCGGAATGCCGAAAACCCCCGGATCAGCAGGGGTTTTCGGGAGTACCGCATACCGGATTCGAACCGGTGTTACCGCCGTGAGAGGGCGGCGTCCTAGGCCCCTAGACGAATGCGGCACGAGTCGCCGCGAGGCGGCGGCCATTCTAGCAAGGGCCTCTCAGGACTCGTCGACGATCGCCTCGGCCTCGATCTCGACCAGGAAGGCCGGGTCGACGAACGCGGTCACGCCGAGCATCGTCGACGCGGGCCGGACGTGGCCGCACCAGTCGCCGTGGGCGCGACCGACGTCGAACTGGTTGCGCTCGACGTCGACCACGTACATTCGCGTGCGCACCACGTCGTCGACCGACGCCCCGACCGCTCCCAGGGCCGCCTCGATCCGCTCGAACGCGAGCACGGCCTGCGCGTAGGCGCCTTCCGGCGGCCGCTCGTCGGTCCCCATGCCAAGCGTCCCCGCGACGTGCACGTGCGGGCCGACCCGGATTGCGCGCGAGTAGCCGTACCGCTGCTCGAACGTGGTGTCTGTCGAGTGGCGCTGCCGTTCCATTCGCCTCCCTCTCACTCGATTGGGCGTGGCGGCCGGTCGCCGCCTCGGGCACGCTGAGCATATGGGTCGCCTGGTGCCACCGCTCCCCCTGCTGGCGCTCGCGTGCGCGGTTGCCGCCCTCGCCTCCCCGGCCGCGCAGGCATCGCCGGCGGCGGGGACACCTGCGGTCTCGCTTCCCGCGCCGGTCGACTGCCGGGCGTGCTGGCACCCACCGCTCGAGGTGAGCTGGCAGTGGCAGCTCGGTCACGTGCCACGCGCGCCGTTCCTCGACGTCGACATGGATGACATCGACGGCTTCGAGGCGACCGGCGCGCTCGTCGACGCGCTCCACCAGCGGCCGGGGCGCCACGTCGTCTGCTACATCAGCGCCGGCTCGTGGGAGTCGTTCCGTCCGGACGCGTCGCGGTTCCCGGCCCGCATCCGCGGCCGCAAGCTGGACGGCTGGCCGGGCGAGCGCTGGCTCGACATCCGCCGCTACGGCGGCCGCCTGGGAGCCATCATGCGCGCCCGCATGGACATGTGCGCAGCCAAGGGCTTCGATGCCATCGAGTTCGACAACGTCGACGGCTATCTGAACAGGACCGGCTTCGCACTCTCGGCGGCCGACCAGTTCCGCTACAACGCGTGGCTCGCGAACGAGGCTCACGCCCGCGGGCTGTCCGCGATGCTCAAGAACGACATGCCGCAGATCCCGCGGCTGCTCCCGTACTTCGACATGGCGCTGAACGAGCAGTGCTGGCAGTACTCCGAGTGCACGACCGCGCAGAACGGCCGGTACGGCTACGACCAGTTCATCGCGGCGGGCAAGCCCGTGTTCCAGGTCGAGTACGCGCTCGGCCCGGCGACGTTCTGCGCGCGATCGAACCGTCAGGGCTTCAACTCGCTGCGCAAGCGGCTGGCGCTGGGACCCTACCGGGTGCCCTGCCGCGGCGCCTGACGTGCCACGCGCTGCCGAAGCTGCTCGCGCGCGGCGGGCCAGTTGTCGTCCGTGATGGCGTACCAGGCGGAGTCCCGCCAGCGCCCGCCGTACATCAGCATGTGCTTGCGAAAGACGCCTTCGAAGCTCGAGGGCAGTGCTGCGAGCGCCGCGCGGGCCCGCTCGTTGCGGGCGTCAGTCTTGAACTCGACGCGCGCGCAGCCGAGCCGCTCGAAGGCGTGGTCGAGCATGAGCAGCTTCGCCTCGCTGTTCGCCCCGCCCCCCCAGGCGGCAGGCGACACCAGCGTCCACCCGATCTCGAGCCCACGGTCGGCGGCCCGGAAGGAGAGGTAGCGGCTGCTTCCGAGGGCGCGGCCGGTCGCGCGATCGACGGTGGCGAATGCGAGCTCCCGCCGGGCTGCGGTCAGCGCCAGCGCCTCGTCGAACCATGCGTCGAAGTCGCCGCGGCTGGCCGAGGCGTCGATGCGCGTCCACCGCCAGACCGCGGGGTCGGACAGCGCCTCCGCGAGGGGGTCGCGATGGCGTTCCTCGAGCGGCTCCATCCGCACGACGTCGCCGGCCAGCATCGGCGGCCGCTCGAACAGTGCGTCGAAGGCGGAGATGCCGGTCCGGTCGTCCACGCGGGCCAGTGTAGGTGGGGCCCCGGCCGCGCCCGGTAGGCTCTCCGCGTGTCGGAGCAGCTCTGGACGATCAGCGCGGCCGAGGCCGTCGGACTCCTGCATGCGGGGGAGGTCTCGGCGGTGGAACTGGTCGAGGCGGCGCTGGCGCGGATCGAGCAGGTGGACGGCGCGATCAACGCGCTCCCCACGGTCTGCGCCGAGCGGGCGCTCGACCGCGCGCGCCGCGCCGACCGTGCGACGCCACTCGCCGGCCTGCCGATCGCCGTCAAGGATCTCAACGACGTGGCGGGGGTGCGCACGACGTACGGCTCGCCGATCTACGCAGGCCATGTCCCGGACACCTCCGACGCGATGGTGGCCCGGCTCGAGCGGCGCGGCGCCGTCGTGCTGGCCAAGTCGAACACCCCGGAGTTCGGTGCGGGCGGCAACACGTTCAACGAGGTGTTCGGCGAGACGCGCAACCCGTGGGACACGTCGCGGACCTGCGGCGGCTCATCGGGCGGCTCCGCGGCCGCCCTCGCCGCCGGGGAGGTATGGCTGGCGACCGGCTCCGACCTCGGCGGCAGCCTCCGCACGCCGGCCGGGTTCTGTGGGGTCGTCGGGATCCGCCCCACGCCGGGCCGGGTCGCGAACGGGCCGTCGCCGCTGCCGTTCGGCACGCTGTCCGTCGAGGGGCCGATGGGACGGTCGGTCGCCGACGCGGCGCTCATGCTCGACGCCATGGCGGGGCTCGACCCCGTCGACCCGCTCTCGCTTCCGGAGCCGGCGCGGCCCTTCGTGGAAGCGGCGACGCGCCCGGCGCTCCCCGTGCGGGTGGCCTACAGCGCCGATCTGGGGGTGACGCCGGTTGATCCCGCCGTGCGCGCCGCGTGCGACCGCGCGGTGGCGCAGCTCGAGCAGGCGGGCGTTGTCGTCGATCGCGTGACGCCGGGCCTGACCGACGCACCGGAGGCGTTCCAGGTTCTCCGCGCGGCCGGGTTCGTGGCGGACATGGCGGAGCTCTACGAGACCGAGCGAGGGCGGCTGAAGCCCGACATCGTCTGGAACATCGAGCTGGGACTGCAGCTCACGCCCGAGCGCATCGGCTGGGCGAAGCGGACGCGCGGCGCTGTCGCGCACGCGCTGGGACGGCTGCTCGAGAACCACGACGTGCTGCTGTGCCCGTCCGCGTGCGTCCTGCCATTCGACGTCGCGGTTCGCTGGCCGCGGGAGGTGGACGGCGTGGCGTTCGGCAACTACGTCGAGTGGCTGCGCATCACCTCGACCATCACGCTCACCGGCTGCCCGGTGGTCGCCCTGCCCTGCGGCCTCTCGGACGAGGGGCTGCCCGCCGGCATGCAGGTTGTCGGCCGCTTCCGTGGTGAGTGGGAGCTGATCGCGGCCGCGGCCGGAATCGAGGCGGCGTGGGGGATGGCCGCCCGCGTTCCCCGCACGCCACAAGCGGGTGCCGCCTGATCGCCGGCCGGTTCGCGCCGAGTCCGAGCGGGCTCATGCACCTCGGCAACGCGCGCACGGCGCTGCTCGCCTGGCTCGACGTGCGCGCGCGCGGCGGCCGGATGATCCTCAGGATCGAGGACCTCGACCGCGACCGGTGCCGCCCGGAGTACGTCGTGGCGCTGCGCGAGGACCTCGCCTGGCTCGGCCTCGACTGGGACGAGGAGACCCGCCCGCAGTCCCAGCGCGCGGAGGCGTACCGGTCAGCGGTCGCGCGGCTGGATGCGGCCGGGCTCGTGTACGAGTGCTACTGCACCCGCCGGGAGCTCGCCGTCGCGTCAGCGCCGCATGGGGCGTCGGAGGAGGCGCCCGCGTACCCGGGCACGTGCCGCGAGCTGAGCGAGCGGCGCCGGGCTGACCTGCGGGCGACGGGGCGGCCGCCCGCCCTTCGGGTGCGTATGCCCGACCGGCTGCCCGCTGTGCACGATCGCGTCCACGGCGATGTGCCAGGGGCGAGCGGCGGCGACGTGGTCCTTCGTCGCTCCGACGGGCTGTACGCCTACCAGCTGGCCGTGGTCGTGGACGATGCGGCCGACGGCGTCACCGACGTGGTGCGCGGCGACGACCTGCTCGCATCGACGCCTCGACAGGCCGCTCTTGCCGGGATGCTCGGGCTCCCGGGCGTCGACTATGCGCACGTGCCGCTCGTGGTCGACGCGGCGGGTGTGCGACTGGCGAAGCGGCACGCGTCCCTCACCCTGCGCTCGCTGCGGGACGCGGGAGTGACCGCGCAGGCGCTTGTCGGCGCGATGGCGGCGGCGGCCGGCATCGGAGACGGCCGGCCGGCGGACCCCGCCGCACTGGCTGCCCGGTTCGACATCGCGCGGATCAGCCGCGAGCCGTGGGCGGCGGATGAGCGGGAGATCCTGCGCACGGCTCGAGTTTGACCGCCACGTCTTCGAGGACATCGAGCGCGTCGTGTCCGCGCACGACGGCTACGAGGTGGTCGAGAAGCTCGACATGGACATCGACGCCGAGTGGAGCCGGCTGGCGACCGGATGAGCTGAGCGCGAGCTCAGCCGACGGCGACGACGCGCGCGGTCCACTTGCCGCTCGGCGCCTTCACCGTCACCTTGTCTCCCGCCGCGCGGCCGATCAGCGCGCTCCCGACGGGCGAGTGCGGGGACACCGTGCCGGCGCCGCCGGCGTTCGAGATCGTCACGCTCGTGCGCTCGCCGGCGTCGTCCTCGAACTCGACCACCGAGCCCACGCCGGCCTTCCCGTCGCCCGCGGCCTCGCGGTCGACGACGACCGCCGCGGACAGCTTGTGCTCGAGCAGCCTGATCTGGTGTTCCAGCAGCCCCTGCTCGTTCTTGGCGGCGTGGTACTCGAAGTTCTCCGAGAGGTCGCCGTACCCGCGCGCCGTTGCAATCGCTTCCACGATCTCGGCGCGGCGAGGGCCGCGGAGGTGGTCGAGCTCGGCCTGCAGCCGGTCGAGCTCCTCCTGGGTCAGGTGCGTCTCGTCCATCCGCTCAGGGTAGCGCCCGTTACTTCGCCGTGTCCCAGGTGAAGCTGTCCGCGAGCAGGTCGTAGACCGGCCCGTTGTCGCGCGTGTCGGGCGTCTGCAGCGAGAGCACGACGATCGTGTTCCCATGCTGCAGCAGGTAGCGGTAGACGATGGTCGTTCCCTCTGGCTCCGTGTTGGAGGCCGGATGATCCTTTGAGAAGACGACGCGGACGGCCTTGCCGGCGTGGGGCAGGTCGACGGTTCGCGGCTTGTGAAGCACATCGAGGATCTTGTGCTTCTTGAGCTGCTTCTGCAGCGCCGTCTTGACGCCCTTCGCCTTCGGCGGGAACTTGCCGGGACGCGATGCGATCACGATCACGTTGCCGAGCCGTGCGATGCGGACGATCCCGTGGGCCTTCGAGGCATGCCAGCCACCGGGGACCAGCATGTGGTAGCCGCCCTTCCTGTCCGTGTAGGTCTCAAACAGCGCGCCGTTGTTGTCGGTGCCCGCCGCGGGCACGTAGGTGCCGGTGGGCGGCCCACTGGAGCCGGGCGGCGTGGTGCCAGAGCCTGCGGCGGTCGTCTGCGGGCGGCTGCCGCCAGAGGTCGCCGCGCTCGTGCTTGCGCATGCGCACGCGGCGAGGCAGAGCAGTGCGAGCAGGCAGGCACGCCCGAGGGTCGTGCTCACGGTCATCCGGGTCACCCTACCCGGTTCGGCGGCCGTCAATGCATGTCGGACATGCCGACGCCGCCCGTGGCCGGGCGGCGTCGGCGAACGAGGCGGGCGGCCGCTCCAGGCTGTCCAACCGGAGCGGCCGCCAGCGGCTTGGCTACTGGGTGACGAAGATCACGGCGTCACCCGTGCAGTTGGTCATCGGATCGACCTTGACGACGTAGGTGTTCGTGCCCGAGACGGGGTTGAACGTCGTCATGGTGTCGCCGGCGTTGTGCGTGCCCCAGCTGGTGACCTGCACCCCGGCCTTCCAGAGCGAGATGGTCGCGCCGTTGCACGTGCTCGTCACGTCGTAGTTGACGGTCACGGGCGAGGTGGTCGTGGTCGTGAAGCTGATCTGCATGTTCTGTCCAGGCACCGTGCTCGTCGCCGTGAACGTGCCGCCGTTCACCGTTGCCACTGTGCTCGCGTCTGCCGGCACGTCGTACGGCGTCACGCTGAACCCGCCGGTGTAGTTGCCGGCCGGGTCGAACGACAGGGTGTACGTGCCGGTGGACGGCAGCGTGACCGGCTCGCGGAACGTGTCGTGCGCGTTCAGCGTCCAGCTGGTGCCCACGGCCGACCCGGTCGGGCCGGTCAGCGTGACCGTCGACCCCGAGCCGATCGCAGAGCCGATGGTGACGTTCGTGAACCAGAGCGAGAGCTGGTGGGCCGCCGTGCCGGTGAACGTGACCTTCGCGTTCTGTCCGGGCGTGGCGACCGACACGGCCGTCGTCGAGCCGAGCGTGACGCCGCTGTAGGTGGCGTCGGCGGGCACCGAGTAGATCGTCGTCGTGACCGATCCGGCGTTCTGCCCGGACGGGTCGAGCAGCAGCTTGTACGTCGCGCCGGCCGTGAGGCTGAGCGTGTCGATGTACTTGTCGCTGTTGCCGAACGTCCAGGAGGAACCGATCTGCGTCGACCCCTGGTAGAGCGACGCGGTCAGCCCGGAGATGCCCGTGCTGCCCGCGGTGATGTTGCTGAACTGGATGCTGTCCTTCGCCGCGGCCGTGAAGGTGATCTGCGCGTTCTGGCCGGGCACGGTCGTGACCGTGAGCGGCGTGCCAAGCGTCGCCGACTGCGTCGACGGGTTGGTGAAGGCGTAGGCCGTGACGTCGACCGAGCCCGTGGCCGTGCCCTGCGGGTCGACCTTGATCGTGTAGGTGCCCGAGGCGGTCAGCTGCACGGCATCGAAGAACTTGCCGGTCGTGCCGAACGTCGCGCTCCCGTTCGTGATCGTGGCGTTGGACGGATTCGTGATCGTGACCTTGGTGCTGCTGATGCCGTCGTTGGCGAACTTGACCGCCAGGTACTGGCCGGACGTCGCGCTGATGGTGTAGGACGCGTTCTGTCCGACGGTGGTCAGGGCCGCCGTCGTCGGTGTGCCCGAGGTGAGGGCGCCGGTCAGGTCGGCCGGCGACACGAAGGCATTCAGGGTGACCGTGCCGGTCGACTCCGCGGTCGGGTCCACGGTCACGGTGTACGTGCCGGTGGCCGGCAGCGTGGTCGGCTCCATGAGCGCGCCGGAGTTGGTCAGCGCGATCGTGGTCAGCACCGTGCTGTCGGGCTTCTTGATCTTGACCGTGGCGCCCGGCGTGATCGGGCCGGTGAGCGATGCGGCCGCCGAGAGCGTGATCTTCTGGCCGCTCGTGCCGGAGAATGTCAGGCTCGCGTTCTGACCGGGCGTCCCGAAGGTGAGCACCTGGTTGCCTGCACCGAGCGTGAGCGTGCCGGTCTGATCCGCGGGGACGACCCACAGCTTGTAGTCGGTCGAGCCGGTGGTGTACTTCGGCGGGTTCGCCGTGATGGTGTATGTCCCCGTCTCCGCGAGCGTGATCGGCTCGAAGAACATGCCGCCGGTGCCGACGGCCGTGGACGCGAGCACCGTCGCGGTACTCGGTGCCTTGATGGACACGGTGACGTTGCGCGCGCTCGTGGCGCCGGCGCCTGCGAGCAGCGAGATGCGCTGGCCGGCGGTGCCGCTGAACGTCATGGTGCCGTTCTGGCCTGGCGCGGCGTACGCCTGCGTCGTGGTGGTGCCGTCGGTCGCGATGGTGCCGGTGAGATCCGCCGGGACATCCCAGGCCGCCACCGTCCACTTGCCCTTCAGCGTGCTGGACGGCGTGATGACGAACTTGTAGGTGCCGGTCTGCGTCAGGTTGACCGGGCCCATGAAGCCGCCCGCGACACCCCAGGTGCCGGACGTCTTCACGACCGAGCCGTCGGGCGCCTTGAGGGCGATCGTGTAGTTCGTCACCGAGGACGAGGAGATTCGGACGCTGACGCGGTGGCCGGTCGTGCCGGAGAAGCTGATGTTGGCCTTCTCACCGGCAGACGTGGTGGTGGCCGTGATCGGCGTGCCGTCGAGCGTGATGGACGTGGAGGAGGCCGCCGCATTCCCTGCGGTCAGCATTGCCACGAACGCGACGGCCAGCGCGATCCGTGACGTGATGCGGGGGACGTGCAGAGACGGGAACATGAGGATCCTCTACGAGACGACAGGGATGAAAACCTGGCGCAGCCGGACCGCCGCACCTCCTCGCATGGTCGGAGCACACAGCGTGCGGAGCGACCCCCGTATAGGTGATTCGCGGTTCATGTGTTGCGCGCCGGGCTTCTGGGGAGCGGTTGTCCGCCCGGCCGTTTCGGCCCCGTGGCGAAGCGGGCGGACGAGACCTGCTCTGGTATCCTTCCCGGCGCCCGTTGCGGGGTCGTCTAATGGTAGGACGCCTGACTCTGGATCAGGTAGTCGGGGTTCGAGTCCCTGCCCCGCAGCCTCACGAAACACCTGCTGACCGCACTGTTTCGCCTCAATCCGCAGCGCCGCTCGTCTCGGGCTCGGCGGGTGAGCGGACGGGCTGCAATTTCGGCCCAGGCCGTCGCGGCAGTCGCCGAACGTCGCGGTTGCAGATGCCGGCCTCCCGGTGCGCTGACGCGTGCGGGTACTATCGGTGTGCATGGGGACTCGCCTCCCTGTGCCGGGCCGGGGCAGTTACCGCTGCGCCCGGCCGCTTTGCATCTGTCCCCCGCCATCGTCGATCGTCAGCCACCGCGGCTCGACGGGATGGACCTGCCGCTCGGCCGGCGCGGCCAGTGCAAAACGGCGGCGAGGCGCGAGATCGGATCGACAAGGATCAACCTTCTCGGTCATGAGGGTACTCCGTTGTCTTTCCAGACAACGAACGCCGAGCCGCGTGGCGGACGCGGTCGTCGCGCGGACGGGTAGTGGATTCGGCAGCGACGGTGGATGTATGAGATAGTGGCAACTTCCACGTGAGATGCGTGTGAGGGGCGCGTTTTCCACACCCATAGAAGGGGGCATCCTGATGCCACGAAAGCTTCGCGCGTTCTTCGCGGGGTGGGCGATACTCCTGTGCGCCGCCATTGCGGCAGCACCGGCGAACGCAGCAACACCCGGTAACTACACGTACACCGTGCAAGGCGGAGCGACATTCCCGCTGCTTACGACCGGTCTGATCATTCCCTTTGCTGGGCAGACGGATGACACGACCGTGCTGATGACCACCTCCTCGACGAGGCCGTTCAGGCTACCGTTCGCGCTGCACGTATACGGGCACAACTACAGCAGCGTTCGGGTTTCCTCTAACGGAAACCTTCAGTTCGGCGGCGCCAACAGCGCTGCATTTACGAACAATGCGCTGCCAGACTCCCAGTTCTCCACGGGCGGAGCAAACGCCACACTGTTCCCGTTCTGGGATGATCTGTATTTCGTACCGTCAGACACGGGACACTTCTTCAACGAAGGGATCTTCACGAAGACGTCGGGTGTTGCGCCCAACAGGACGTTCGTGATCTCCTGGCAGGGCCACGCGTTCAACAGCGAGTCGTACTTCGTGCTCGTCCAGGCCGTGTTCAAGGAGAGTAGTCAGACGATCAGGTACCGCTACGGGTCACGCGACAATCAGACCTCGGGAGCGCCATCAGAGACGATCGGCGCGCAGTTCATCAGCCCGACGATTGCGAGCGACTTCCTGCAGATCGCGTTCAATCCGGCGCCTCCCGGCGCGGTTGCACCCGGCACGCAGTTCATCCTGACTCACCACTAGCAGCATGGCGCTCGCACCCCGCACCCGAACGGTGCGGGGTGCGAGCGCTCTCGCGCACTGCCACTCGGGATGTCTTTGAGGACATGCGTGCCGCGGTCGTCGAACGTGAGGAAGGAGCCGTCCACGAGATCCCCGAACGGCGCTCGACACCAGCACCTCTCCGGGCTGTGCCATGGCAGCGATGCCTGCGCCGAGGAGACGGCAATACCACGCGTTCCGCCTTCGCGCGGCGGTGCATCCGGCCCGGCCGGCATCCCATGGCCGGCTTGACGAGTTCAAGGCGATCGAGTACGTTGGTCGGCCGCGGCCCCGCGGGCTGTTGCTCACATCGCGTGGTGCGCCGCGCAGAAAGGACGCCGCTTTGCGCCGTCTCATCCTGGTCGCCACGGCGACCGCGCTGATGCTCATGGCCGGATCCGCGGGAACGTCAGCCGCGACCGCGACCACACCCGCGCTCGCCTCGTCACACGTCTACCTGATCATCGGTGAGAACACGGAGTACACCCAGGTCAGCAAGATCGATGCGCCCTACATCCTCGGAAACCTGAAGCCCCGTTCTGCCTGGCTTACCAACTACTTCGCCCTGACGCACTTCTCCGAAGCCAACTACGTCGGCATGATGTCGGGCCAGTACACGCACTGCCAGCAGTTCGACTACTCGGCCGCCGACTGTCACCAGGACGTCGGAAACTTGTTCAGCCAGCTGGATGGCCGGCATGTGACATGGCAGAGCTGGATGGAGTCCATGCCGGAACCGTGCGGCCTGACCAGCTCCGGCGCAGCGAAGACGCTGAACCACTACGGCGCCAAGCACAACCCCGCGATCTTCTTCGACAACATCGAAGGTTCCGGCGGTGTGTGGGGCGCGCCCGGCGATGAGTGCATCGCGAACGACCTGCCAACGGGCGGAACCGGCCCCAACGACATGAGCGTGTTCAACACGGCCGTGCGGAACCACGATACGGCGCAGTTCAACCTCGTCGTCCCCAACGAGTGCGAGGACGGGCACGACAACTGCCAGCCAAAGAAGAACCGCCTCACCCAGTTCGACACCTTCCTGAGCCGGGAGGTGCCGATCATCCAGGGCGCCGACCCCAACGCCCTCATCATCGTGACGTTCGACGAGGGCACCTCCAACAAGGGGCCGGCCAGCTCGAAGCAGTTCACCGGTGGCGGCAACGTCGTATTCCTGGCGCTCGGCCCGCTGGTGCACCCTGGCGTCTACCAGTCGACGTCCAACCACTTCGGGCTGCTTGCGACGCTCGAGGACGGCTACGGCGCTCCGCGGCTCGCCGGCGCCTCGTCGACGGACGCTATCGGCGGCATCTGGAAGTAACGCCGCCGCATTCACGTTTCCCTCCGGCGGCATGCCCGCCGGAGGGAAACGTTGCGCCGGTGGGTGCGAAGGCGTATCGTCGGCGGCCGCGGTCAAGAAGTGGCCACCGAGGGGGGCATGCGGTGACGGTCATCACCGAGCAGGATCTCAGGCACGAGCTGGACCGGCTGCGGCCGTTTCATCACAGCATCGAGCTGCCGTACGGGCTCAACACCTTCGATGCAGCGACGTCGCGCCGCCCTGTCGAAGGCGTTCGCGTCGACAGCTTCGTTCGTCATGCCTACCCAGCGCTGCTCGACCGCTACGGCGGTACGCTCGCCGGCAAACGCGTGCTGGACGTCGGCTGCAATTGCGGCGGCTTCTCGTTCGAGGCGGCCAAGGCGGGTGCCGAGGCCGTGATGGGGATCGACCTGGCCGACCGGTACATCGAGCAGGCGAACCTGATCCGTCGCGTCCTCGGCCTCGACCAGACCGAGTTCCGTGTCATGGCGATCGAGGATGTCACCCCCGAGACGGTGGGACGGTTCGACGTGGTGCTGTGCCTGGGCGTCCTGTACCACCTGGAAAGCCCGGTGGCGGCGATGCGGTCGCTGAGTGGTGTCTGCGACGACGTCATGCTTGTGGATACGAACATCACCGCCAGTCGCTGGCTGAAGAAGCCGTTCTGGCGGACGAACGTGCCCGTGCCCGGCCGTGAGGACGGCACCACGGGCGCGTGGCGGTCGGACCGCCGCGTATTCCAGTGCACGCCGAATGCGCCGGCGGTCGAACAGCTTCTCGACTTCGTCGGGTTCCCGGATGTGATCCAGCTCCCGAACCGGGAACCTTCCCTGGATCGGCGGTACAAGAAGGGACGCCGAGCAACGTTCCTGGCGACCGCCGGCGCGGTGGCTGGCTGACTGCTCGCTGTTTCCAACGCGCCGGCGCTCAGGCGACGTTGCGTGTATTGACACCGGTCGCGTTCGCTCGCCGATCGCTTAACCAGAACGGCGCACGAGCGCAACCTGCACGCAACGTCTCCTCGCTACGCTGGGGGCATGATCGCACTACTTTCAACGACGCTCGCCGCAGTGGCCGCATTCGCGCTGGGCAGACTGAACGATCCCGTCGGCCGTGAGCTCGACGACGTTCGTTCGCAGGTCGAGCTGCGAAGCGTGATGACGCCGCTGTTCGGCGGCTCGTCCGACCGCTAGCTCGACGCTCCCTCAGGGGTGCGGCATGCCGCCGTGCACGCCGATCACCGTACCAATGGTGTAGCTCGACTCCGGCGAGGCGAGGTACACGTACGCCGGCGCCAGCTCGACCGGCTGCGCCGCGCGCCCGATGGGCGCACTGCTGCCGAACTTCTCGACGTGCTCCGGCGGCATCGACATCGGGATCAGCGGCGTCCACACCGGCCCCGGCGCGACGGCGTTCACGCGGATGCCCTTCGGCGCCAGCTCCTGGGCGAGTCCCTTCGTGAACGTGACGATCGCGCCCTTCGTGGTCGCGTAGTGCAGCAACGCGGGCTTTGGCTGGTACGCCTCGACCGACGCCGTGTTGATGATCGCGCCCCCCTCCGTCATGTGAGGGATGGCGGCCTTGCACAGCCAGAACATCGCCAGGATGTTCGTTCGGAAGACCCGCTCGATCTCGTCGGACGGGAGGTCGAGGATGCCCTCGCGCTCCATCTGGTGGGCGGCGTTGTTCACCAGCACGTCGAGCCGGCCGAACTCATCCATCGCCCGGCGCACCAGGCTCTGGCAGTGCTGCTCGTCGCCGATGTCGCCCTCTATGGCAACGCAGCGCCGGCCCGACGACTCGACCGCCTCGACCGTCTCCCTCGCGTCCGACTCCTCCTCGAGGTAGGCGATCAGGACGTCCGCGCCCTCGCGCGCGAACGCGATCGCGACCGCGCGGCCGATGCCGCTGTCGCCGCCGGTGATGATGGCCGCTCGGCCCTCGAGGCGGCCGGTTCCGCGGTACGACTCTCGCCCGTAATCGGGTCGCGGCTGCATCGCCGACTCGGTGCCCGGCGGGTTCTGGCGCTGCTGGGGGAACGGCGGCTCCGGCTGGTTTCCGAGCCCCTCGCCCTGGCTCTGCTGGTCGCTCATCCGGCGTCCTCGCTGATCGGGTGGCGGGGCGCGTACCCGCCGCCAATCGAGCACAAACGTCGAGCGCTAGGATGCACACGACCGGAATGTGCTTCGCGACGTGCAGCGAGGCGCGCGTACCCCCTTCCGGTCAGCCCGCCGGTTCTAGTAGACAGAACCGGCGGCCCACTCCTTCACAGCCGGAAGCTCGGCAGCAGCCGCTTCTCGGTGTCGCCCTCGAGCGCGGCCGCGACCTCGATGTGGTCTTCGAGGCCCGAGCCGCGGAGCTTCGACCGCAGGAGGTTGTCCACCTGGAACAACCCCGCGGAGTTGTTCATCTCGATCTCCACCAGCACCTTGCCGTCGCGTCCTCCGCGGATGGCCACCTCTTCGATCGCCGCCGCCGACAGCGAGTGGATCGACACGCGGCCGGTCTCGAACGGGATCCGCGACCTGCCCTTGGCCATATCGAGCGCGTCGGCGACCCGGACGATGCCGGCCTCGAGCGACAGCGGCCGGCCGTCGGAGCGGTGGCTGATGATGGTCTGGAGCACCTCCGCCACCACGATGGTGCGCTCGGGCTCCTCGTACAGCCCCTCGAGCAGGGCGGGCAGCCGGTCGGCCGCGAGGAAGAGGCTCATCTCCTCGTGGCCGTTGCGATGGATCGCCATGCCCAGACAGTGGGTCAGGCAGCCCAGCGCGACGACCACCTCGGCGTCCTCCTGCCGCATGCTGTAGTCGGTCACCATTCCGGGCTCCACCCCCGCGCGCTTCAGCTCGCGCAGCAGCTTCAGGCCGATGTTCGTCACGATCTGGATGTGCACCCACGAGTGGTCGTTGATCTGCATCCGGGCGACGGCGTTGACGTTCGCCGCGTGCCACAGCGCCTTGATCGAGTCGTTCCGGTTGACGCGGTCGACGACGTCGCGGAGGGTGCGGTTCCCGCGCGCGGGAACGTTGATCCGCATGTCGCGGACTGCCTCGGCGGGCGTCATCCGCGCGCCGCGCTCGGCGCGCACGCTCACCGGCGTGCCGGGCGCGGCCTCGGCGCCGGCGGGCATCTCGTCCGGATCGTTCGTCGGCTGGTCGTCCGCGCTCATCTCACGCGCAGCCTATCGCCGGTGCCGCGGTTCAGACGCCCTTGGGCATGATCCGCCAGCCGAAGGCGAAGGCATCGCGGAACCAGCCGGCGTTCGGGCCCATGTAGTCGATCGTCACCCCGGCCCCGCTGCCGTGGCTGTTGATCGTCCAGCCGCGCCCGAGGTAGATGCCGGTGTGGTACACGGTGCTCGAGGCGGTCAGGACGCCGTGCGGGTTCGTGCTCCAGAACAGCACGTCACCGGGCCGCAGGTCGGCGTACTTGATGCGCTTGGACACGGGGATGTTCGCGGCCATGTCGTAGGTGGTGCGCCACGGGATCTTCGACGTGCCGTCCCAGGTCGTCCCGTTCGCGGTGTAGGACCGCTTCATCACCCACCAGACGAATCCGGAGCAGTCGAACCCCGGCTGGGCGCTCAGGCCGAACGGTGCCTGCGGCTGGTCGGAGGTGCCGCCCCAGATGTACGGCGCACCCGCGTACCGGATGGCGAAGCCAAGCACCGCCTTCTTCAGCGGCGTGTACTCGGGCAGCTCGTGGACGACGTTCAGCTGCGTATCGACCGAGGACTGCCAGTAGCTGCCGAGGTGCCCGAGCAGGTACGCCTGCACGGCCAGGTTCGCGCGCCGCAGCGTCGTGCTCGGCCAGGTCTCCCAGTTGTCCGCGCCGAACGGCACGTTCCAGCGCGCCCCGACGTCCCGCACGACCTGCTCGACGCCAAAGCCCTTCGGCAGCGCGGGCTTCCAGCCGTCTGCGGCGGTGATGCCGCGCAGCGCCCGTGCATCGCTGTAGAGGCCCATCACCCGCACGATCCCGGTGTCGAACTGCAGCTGCGTGATCGTCCCCTCGGAGCCGTCGCCCGCGGCGATCCAGCCGGCGTCGACCGCCTGGCCGAACGCGTCGTCCGCGACGGGCGCGCCGGTCAGCTCGTGGTTCAGCTTGGCGAGCACGAGCGCCGCCTTCGAGCGCGTGACGTCGCGCTTGGCGCCGAAGGTGCCGTCCTTGCGCAGCGGCACCCACCCCTTGCTGACCGCCCACGCGACCTGGGAGTGAGCCCAGAACGACGAGGAGACGTCGGGGATGGTGGTGGCCGCGCTTGCGGGCGATGGAACGATGCACGCAAGCGCGGCCAGAGCCAGGAGCACACGCAGACGACCCATACAGTGCGTTACATCGGAAGAAACGCAAGAGACGTTTAGTAAACAGATTGTGAGGCGGAGGCTCGCTACGCGCTCTGGCGCCAGTCGTCGTAGAGCGAGAAGTAGCGGCCGCGCTGCGCGATCAGGTCCTCGTGCGACCCCATCTCGATCACCTCGCCGTGCTCCAGCACGACGATCAGGTCGGCGCGCCGGATCGTGCTCAGACGGTGCGCGACGACGACGGACGTGCGACCGGCCAGTAGCGTCTCCAGTGCCGCCTCGATCCGGGCCTCGGTGGGAATGTCGACGCTCGACGTCGCCTCGTCGAGGATCAGCAGCCGAGGATCAGCGAGCAGCGCCCGGGCGAACGCGACCAGTTGCCGCTGGCCGATCGACAGGCGGGCGCCGCGCTCCTCGATGCGCGTGTCGTATCCGTCGGGCAAGCCCTCGATGAACGCGTCGGCGCCGACCGCCGCGGCGGCCGCCTTGACGTCCTCGAGCGTCGCGTGCGGCCGCCCGAACGCGATGTTGTCGCGCACCGATCCGGCGAACAGGAACGCCTCCTGCGGCACGATGCCGAGCTGCTGCCGCAGCGAGTGCATCGTCACGTCGCGCAGGTCGTGGCCGTCGATCGTGATCCGCCCGCCGGTGGGGTCGTAGAACCGGGCGAGGAGCTTCACGATCGTGGACTTGCCGGCGCCGGTATGTCCCACGAGTGCGACCGACTGGCCCGCCTCCGCGGCGAACGAGATGCCGTGCAGCACCTCGGCGGTGTCGGTGCGGTACGCGAAGTGCACGTCGTCGAACTCGACCCGGCCGGCAATGTCGGGCAGCTCCTCCGCGCCCGGGCCGTCGACCATGCCGGGGGCTGTCTCGAGCACCTCGAACACCTTGTCCAGAGCGGCCGTCCCGGCGAGAAACGTCTGGTAGAACTGCGACAGCTGCTGCACCGGGTCGAAGAAGTTCGAGAGCAGCCCGATGAAGACGAACAACGCGCCCGGGGTGATGTCGCCGTTCAGCGCCCGGACACCGCCGTACCCGAGCACGACGGCTGTTGCCGTCGCTGACAAGAGGTCGACGAACGGGAAGTACATCGCGCTGACGTTGACGGTCTGCTGGTTTGCCTCCCGGTACTCGTCGTTGACGCCAAGGAAGCGGCGGTAGTTCGAGTCCTCGCGGCGGAAGGCCTGTACCACCCGCACGCCGGAGATGTCCTCCTGCAGGCTCGCGGTCACCTCGCCCAGCCGCTCCCTGGTGCGGCGGTAGGCCATCGCCGAGTAGTGCCGGTAGAGCGCCGTCGCGATCGACATCGCCGGAAACACCGTCAGCGTGGCCACCGCCAGCCGCCAGTCGACGTAGAGCAGCACCGCCGCGGAGCCGATCAGCGTGATGGTGTTCTGCACGAGCGTGGTCGGGCCGTCGGTGACGAGCGTGTTGAGCGCCTCGATGTCGTTGGTGAGCCGCGAGATCACCACGCCCGCGCGCGTGCGCTCGAAGTAGCCCAGATCCAGCCGCTGGACGTGGCGGAAGAGGTCGCTGCGCAGGTCGGTCAGCACGCGCTCCCCGACCCACGTCGTCAGGTAGCTCTGCACGGCCGTGAAGACCCAACCGAGGACGGCGGCGGCGAGGTAGACGGCAACCCACAGCTCCACCGTGCCGAAGTCGCCGGGTGTGATGCCGCGGTCGATCGCCTGCTTGGCGATCACGGGGCCGGCGATGGTCGTTGCGGTCGAGCCCAGCAGTGCCCCGATCGCGACGGCCGTCCGTGCCTTATGCCGTCCGATGTAGCGGATCAGCTGGCCCACCCGGCGCGCCGTTCTACGCACTCCCAGGCCCGCGCCCGTGGCACCGCGGGCGCTGATGTGGCCGCCGAACGTGGAGGGCCTCACGCCACATCCTCCTTCTCGATCGGCGCGCCGTCGGGGTCGAGCTGGACGAACGTCCGCTCCACCAGCCCGTGACGGTGGATCTGCTGGTAGACCTCGCTCTGCTCGAGCAGAGCCTCGTGCTCGCCCCGCGCGACGATGCTCCCCCGGTCGAGCACCACGACGTTCGTCGCCAGGGAGATCGTGGAGAGCCGGTGGGCGATGATCAGCGTGGTGCGACCGCGCATGACCTCGCGCAGGGCGAGCTTGATCCGCGCCTCGGTGGTCGCGTCGACCGAGGCCGTGGCGTCGTCCAGGATCAGCACGCGCGGGTCCATCAGCAGGGCGCGCGCGATCGCGATCCGCTGCCGCTGACCGCCCGAGAGCGTCAGGCCCCGCTCGCCGACGCGGGTGTCGTAGCCGTCCGGCAGATCCATGATGAAGTCGTGTGCCTGGGCCCGCGTGGCCGCCTCGACGATCTGCTCGGGCGTCGCGCGCGGCGCGCCGTAGGCGATGTTCTCGGCGACCGTGGTGGAGAACAGGAACGTGTCCTGGCCGACGATGCCGATGGCGCCGCGCAGCGAGTCGAGCGTCGCATCGCGCACGTCCATGCCGTCGAGCACGACGCGGCCCCCATCGACGTCGTAGAACCGCGGGATCAGCGTGGTCAGCGTCGTCTTGCCGCACCCTGTCGGCCCGATCAATGCGACCGTCTCGCCCGCCGTGATCTCGAGGTCGATGCCCGAGAGCACGGGGTGGGCCGGGTCGTAGCCGAACGTCACCCCCTCGAAGCGCACAGCGCCTGGCCCGTCGGGCAGGGCGGCGGCGCCGGGGCGCTCGACGATGTCACGCTCCTCGTCGAGCACCTCGAACACCCGCTCCCCGGACGCCATCGCGCGCTGGTACTGGCCGACCCACATGCCGATCGCCCGCAGCGGCAGCATCAGGAGCAGCAGGTAGGAGTTGACCGCGAAGAACTCACCGAGCGTGAGGCGACCGTGCACGACCTGGTAGCCGCCGACCAGCAGGACGCCCGCAACCGCGAGGCTGGGAAGCGACGACATGGCCGGCACGTATCGCGCCTGTAGGCGGGCGGCCCTGACCGCCTGCCGGAAGATCCGCTCGGAGCCGAGGCGGAAGCGCTGCGACTCGCTCTGCTCCTGCGCGAACGCCTTCACGACCCGCACGCCGACGACGTTCTCCTCCGCCTGCGTGGTGACGTCGGCAACCCGCTGCTGCACCTCCTTCAGCACCGGGTGGCTCACGCGCGAGTAGCGGAACGCCATGGCGGCGAGCACCGGTGTGATCGCCAGCGCGACCAGCGTCAGCTGCAGGTTCAGGAGGCTGAGAACCACCAGCACGCTGACGATGGTGAACAGGTGCTGCGAGAAGAAGATCAGTCCGTACCCGAGGAACACACGCACGGCCTGCACGTCGACGGTCGCGCGGGACAGCAGCTGCCCGGTCTGGTGCTGGTCGAAGAACCGGTAGGACAGCCGCTGCATGTGCGCGTACATGCGGTTGCGCAGGTCGTACTCGACGGCCAGCGACAGGCGGCCGGCAAGCCAGCGCCGGAAGAACATGAGCGTCCCGCGCAGGACGCCGGCTCCGACGATGAGCCCGGCGTAGGTGTAGATCTGCGAGCGGCTGCCGCCTGCCCGCGCGGCATCGATCACCTCGCCGGTCAGGTAGGGGACGGCGAGCCCGGCCGCCTGCGTGCCGGCCGCGAGCAGCGCCGAGGCCACCACCTGCCCGCGGTAGGGTGCGAGGAACCCGAGCAGGCGGCGAAACGTCATGCCGCCAGCGTAGATGAAGCCGCGTCGCCGGCCCGCTGCCGCGGGCGGCGACGGTCAGCTAGTGCGACTGGCCGTTGGCGCCGTCGCGAATCTGATGGAGCAGCACCTGGAAGGAGACTCCCTCCAGCTGCGCGATGACCCACAGCCCGGCGATCACCAGGATGGCGACGCACATCAGGCTCGTGGAGATCTCGGAGGCGACGCTGCCGCGCTCGCTGCGAACGATCCGGTTCACTTGCAGACCCCTTCTCAACGTTCCGCCCGCACGACCCCCGTGCGTACCGTGTATATCGACCGCGGGCGCGCGGCGGTGCATCACCCGAAAACGGGAACGCCGTTCAGCTGTCGCGCCGGCCGCCCAGGCGGCTCGAGAGCACGGTCGTCTGCGCGCGGCTCTCTGTCAGTGCGGCGACGACCTCAGGCTTGCGCTGATCCTCGGTGCCGCCCGCCGCGTCGACGGCAGCGAGGGCGGAGATGGTGCGCCGGTCGCCGTCGGCGATCTCGGTGATCTCGCAGCCGGCCCGGTAGCGGCCGTACGGCGCCGGGTCGAGCCGCACCACACGCGCCTCCGGGTGCATCTGACGGCCCTCGAGGTGGAACGCCAGCCGGACGAGGTCCCCGGGGTCGAGCTCCTTCTGGGTGACGAACGCGCACCCGGTGGCCGAGATGTCGACGAGCCGGACGTCGAGCTGCGTCTCGCGGGGAAGGGTGCGGCAATACCGGACGGACACGCGGGCGGGCATCGAGACCGCCATGCGCGGCGATGCCCGACGCGCCTTGCGGTGCCGAACGCCGCTCACGGCCAGGTGGACGAGCGCCTCCGACACGCTCTGAAAGTAGTGCTCGACCACCTCCAGCTCCACCTCGTAGCGGCCGCGGTCGGGGTAGAACACGCGCGCGAGCAGGTGCAGGTCGTTGCGGACCGCGCCGCGCGGCGCCTGCGCGAGCAGCAGGCCGTCCTGCCCGTTCTCGAGCGTGAGCGGGAAGCAGCCGCCGTCCTCGGACAGCACGTCGATCGTGTCCGGCAGCTCCGGCAGCACGCCGAGCGCCAGCGTCAAGAGGTCTTCGCGGGTCGGTTGCGCCATGGTGCAGGTGGCTACATCGGCGTTCGGCGTGCGGGCCTGAAGCGGGTTTCGCCGGACGACACCGGGGTGTAGGCTGCGACGAGCCGTGCACGGTGCTGATTTCTGGATGGTCATGTTCCTCGCGGTGGCGCTGAAGCTGCCGCTCGTCGGCCTGTTTGCAGCCATCTGGTACGCGGCGAAGCTGGGCGACCAGGCGCACCAGATCCACGCCGCGCCGGTGTCGCACATGGCGCTCTGCGGGTTCTGCGGCGCGCGCATCACCGTTGGGTACGACGCGGGCATCGTGCACGAGCGGGCGATCGGCATCGCGGCCCGGACCGGTCAGGCGGCGTTCGACGTCGAGACGCGGCTGGTCCGCGAGGAGCTGTCGCTGCCCGACCGCTACGCCGTCGAGCCCACCCGCTGCCCGGGCTGCGGCGAGCACACCGTCTGGGTGCCGATCGAGCCGCTGGATGACGAGTCGACGGCCGCGCTTCAGGCCGTGCGGCCCGATCTCGCCTGAGCAGACGTCAGGTGTCGTACCGGCGCGCCCGGCGCGTCGCCAGGCTCTGCTGCTTCCGGGCCGCCGCCAGCCGCTCCAGCATCTCCGGGTCGCGCTCCGCGGCTGAGCCCTCGGCGCCGTAGGTGCGCGCGATCTCCGCGAGCCGGTAGCGGTCTGCCTCGAGGATCGTCGTGATCTCACCGCCGACGCGGTTGCGCCCGTAGACGGCGGGGATCGTCCGCACGACACGGAGCTCGAAGCGCAGCGGCCTGCCCTCGACCGAGGTCTCCACCTCGACCAGGTCGCCCTGCGAGAGACGCCGCTCGGTGACGAACGCAGCGCCGGTGGGGGAGACGTCGGCCAGGCGGACGTCGAACAGCTCGTCACGCTCGTGATTCTGGGCGTACAGGATCCTCGCGGACGCGAGCTCGGCGAGGTGCGCGCGCTGGGCGCCGCGCTCGGCGTCGCGCTGGTCGAGCGAGACGACGTTCAGGTGCAGCAGCAGGTCGTCGCCGGACTGGAAGTACGTGCGCAGCACCTCGAAGCGGATGTCCCAGCCCTCGCCGCCGTCGTCGCGCAGCCGCGCCTCCAGCTGGAGCCCGTTGCGGACGAGCGCGCGGGCGCCGTAGGCATAGATCAGGTTCCCTTCGATGGCCGCGAGCGTCATCGAGAAGCTCCCGCCCTCGGCGGAGATGACGTCGATGGAGCACGGGAGGGGAGGGAGCAGGCTGAGAGCGGCCCGCACCGTCTCGCTCGGCTTGATCGGATACATGGCTCTGGTATCGGCCGCACGGCCGGTTCGCGTGAGCGGTCAACAGACGCGGCAGACGTCCGCCCACCAGCGCGCGTAGCGCGCGTACCGGCCGTTCGACCCCGGCGCGCCGGTGGTCACCGCCTCCGGGTCGTTCCAGACCTGCTTCCGCCATGGCGGCGTGGCTCCCGGGTCGAACGGCGGAGCGCCGCGGCGCGCGGCGTCGGCGGCCAGCAGCACGGGGTCGGCGGAAGCCGGCAGGTTTCCGTCCCAGGCGTCGCCCGCCACATCCACCGCCCGCTGCGCGAACGAGCCGGCGTGGCTGCCCGACGCGCGGTAGACCGGTGCCGGATACGGTGCCCAGTCGTTGCGGGCCAGCTGCCACCACGGATGGCGGCCGGCCCAGCCAAGATGCGCCGACGCCCGCGCCCCGACCACCGCGCCGTCGGGCCGAAGCTTCACGATCACGCCCTCCCAGTCGTCGCGGTGGTAGCCGTCGAGCGCCGGGATGCCGGTGTGCGCGGTTCGGGAGTCGGGCAGGTACTCCCAGTACTCGACGTACGTCGCGGCCGCGCGGCGGACGACGTGGACGTACAGCACGGGCCGGGCGCCGCGCGCGCAGGCGGAGTTGCGGCAGCGGCGAAAGTCGACAGGCTGCTCGCCGTCGCCTCGCTCGGCAACGAACGCCGGTGCGTACCGGCGGGCCAGCGTCAGCCCGGCAGCGTCACCCGTCGGCGTCGTTCGCAGCGATCCCCGGGCGATAGCTGCGGACGCCAGCAGCAGCACCGCCACGACGAAGCACATGCCCGCGTACTCGACTGTCGCCTGAGCTCGTTCGTCCACCGGGCGAGGGTACGGACCCGGGTGCGCAGCGTGGGTGACGCTGCGTCACAGGCTCGTGACGGTGTGTGTATTGTCACGGTTCGCACAAGAACGGCCCCGACCGGTGTAGCATCACTCGCGGTCGCAGAAGGAAGGAGTGCACGGTGAGTATCCGTCCGGTCATCGTTTCGGCAATCGTCCTCGTCATGGCGGTCGCCGCCGCCTCGTGCGGCGGCTCGTCGAGCTCGTCGAGCGGCGCAAGCACCTCCGCCGGCGGCGGAGGTTCGACGTCGGCGCTCGGGACGGGCGGGTCCAGCACGGGCTCGCTGGGCGGTGGCAGCGGCTTCTGCAGCGTCGCGACCGGCAAGATGCGCGGCCTCGAGCGGAAGATGGCGCAGATCGCGACGATCGCATCCCAGCCGGAGCGGCTGAAGCAGCAGCTCGACGCGATGCAGTCGTTCGCGAACGGCGCCGAGTCGGACGCGCCGGGCGAGATCAAGCCGGACATCGCGGTCTTCGCCGGATTCCTCAAGCATCTCGCCGACGGCTACAAGAAGGCGGACTACAACCCCGCTGCCGCAGCCGTGGTGCTCGGGCCCTACATCCAGCAGCAGCAGTCGAAGCTGGACGCGGCAAGCAAGCACGTCCAGGCCTGGGCGTCGGCGAACTGCGGACTGTAGACGCCCGGGGCTAGGCCGCGACGGGCGCGTCCGCGGTGCTCAGCCCGGCCTCGGTGCCTTCGCGGATGGCCTCCTCGAACGACCGCGGACCGAGTGCGTCCCCAACCCGGACAACACTCGCGCCCGCCTCGACGAGCGCCTCATACAGGTCTCCGCCGGCCGCTCGGCGGCCCTCGTTCGCGACCACGGTATCGAAGCCGTCGAGCGTGACCTCTCGATCGGAGAACACGTTGCGGAAGCGAGCCCGCCCGTCCTCGACGGCGACGAGTCTCAGGTGGTGCACCAGCTCGACACCCGCCTCGTCGAGGCGCGCCAGGTACATGTTGCGCTGGTACTGGTGCACGCCCTCCCCGAACGCCACGGCGCTCGTCACCAGCTGCACCTGCCGGCCCGCCGCGGTCAGCTGCTCCGCGAGCGCCAGACCGGTCCAGTCGCCGCCCCAGTCGTAGAGCAGGACGCGGTTGCCCGTGGGAGCCCCCGCAAGCACGTCCCAGGCGCCCAAGGCCCCCTGGATACCGGCATCGTGCGCGACCGCCCCGGTCGCGACGACCACGCGGTCCGGGCGTTCGCCGAGCACCGACTCCGCCGTCGCCTCGACGCCGAAGTGGACGGCTGCGCCGGACAGCCAGCCCTCGGCGGTCGCGATCAGCCCGCGAGCGATCTCGGCGTGGCCGGGCGCATCCGCGGCCAGTCGCATCTGGCCGCCGGCCGCGTCCGCGCGCTCGAGCACCACGACGGTGTGTCCCTGCGCCGTCGCGCACCCGGCCGCCGCGGCGCCCGCCGGGCCGGCCCCGATCACCACGACCCTCGCCGGCCGCGACGCACGTGCCGGCCGCGGCAGCGTCCGCTCGTACCCGGTCCACGGGTTGATCGTGCACGCGATCGGAATTCCGGCGTGATAGTGCCCGATGCAGCCCTGGTTGCAGCCGATGCACGTGGTGAACGGCTCGCCGGCGGCCGCGCTGCGCGGCATTGCCGGATCCGCGATCAGCGCGCGGGTCATCCCGCACGCGTCGCAGTCGCCGCGGGCGATCATCGCGTCGCCGTCGGCCGGGTCGACGATCCGGCCCGTCGCGATCACCGGCACGTCCACCGCCGCCTTCATGCGGCGGGCGAACCCTGCAACGGCGTTGTGCGCGACGGGCACCGGCGGGACGATCCAGCTCGAGCCGCGGTAGGTGGAGGAGGCGCCGAGCGCGACGGAGAGGTAGTCGATCAGGCCGTCGCCGGACAGACGTGATGCAGCTTCGGTGAGCTCCTCGTCGGTGTTGCCGTCCCAGGAACCGCTCTCGTCGGTCAGGCGGCAGCCGACGATCCCCCCGCCGATTCCCTCGCGCATCGCCTCGCACGCCTCTCGCAGGAACCGCAGGCGGTTCTCGAACGACCCGCCGTACTCGTCGGTGCGGCGGTTCGCGTGCGGTGAGAGGAACTGCGTGGGGAGGTAGTCGAACCCGGCACAGACCTCGACCCCGTCGATGCCGCCCTGCGCGGCGAAGGCCGCCGCCTCGCGGTAGCCGTCCAGCATCTCCCGGATCTCGCGGCGCGTCAGCGCGCGCGGCTCGGTCTTGAAGCGGGCGCTGGGAATGCTCGACGGGGCGACGGCCGGAGGGCGGGGGGGCGATGCGATCACCTCGCGGCCGCCATGGAACAGCTGCACCGTCAACACCGTGCCGTGCCGGTGCACGGCGTCGGCCAGCCGCCGGTAGACCGGGACGATGCCGGGCAGGTAGCCGCCGACGGTATGGGCCGTGAGCAGCCCGGTGTGGTGGATGGCGGTCGCCTCGATGCAGATCATGCCGGCACCGCCGCGCGCCCGCTCCTCGTGGTAGGCGATCAGATCATCGGTCGGCAGGTGGTCGTGCACCAGGCTGGTCTGGTGCGATGTCGACACGATCCTGTTTGGGAGGGTGACGGGGCCGATCGCGAGCGGCGAGAACAGGTGGTCGAGCATCGCTCGACTCTACCGCTCGTCCGGTCAGCCCCGTTGCCAGACCAGGCCCTGATGCGTCCAGGACGCGGAGGCGAGTACGGCGCGCATCTGCGCGGGAAGGTCGGCACCGGGCTCGACCGGCGCGCCGCGGAGCGTGCCGCGGCGCACGAGCAGCCCGCGCAGCTCCGCGGCGGTTGGCCGGCCGGAGATGTTCGTCCAGAGCTGGCTCGGCCGTCCGGCGTCGTCGACGACGAGGACGATGACGGGGCGGACGGTGAACTTCACTGCCACCGTGGCGGCACTGCCCCCCGCAGCGTCCACCGTCCGCAACCCGTATCGATTCGGATCGATTCGCGCTGCCGAGGTGCCTATCCCCGGAAGGGCGAGCGCGGTGGCGATCGTGATCGCCGCCGCTCCAGTGAGCACCGCCTTCGCCGGCCGCCTGCTCTCGCGAGGTTCGCGGCCGCCGTCCATGTGCGGGTCCCGGTTTCGGTAGCCGAGCCGTCTCCGTGGGAGACCTCTTGCTTTGCGCCCCCACCTCACGGTGGGTTTGCCGTTTTCGATCCGTATCTCCATCATCGTCAATACCTACGAGTGTCTTCGTCGCCCGAAGGGTGGCCCGGAGTCCCCGGAATGGGGTATCCGCACGCCGGCTACGGGCGGCACTTCCCCCGATCGGGTCATGAATTCGGCGGGCAATCGGACGATGCCTTGGCACCTTCGTCGGTTTCCCGTCCGTGCGGGTGCCGTCGATCCGAACCCCCGTAGGAGGAAGTGCATGTCCCGCACCCGCATTGCGCTGGTGGGCGCCCTCGTGGCTGCCATCGCCGCTGTCTCGGCCGTCTCGGCGCTCGCCGCGCCGCCGAGCAGCGACTCGCAGAACCAGACGGTGAAGTTCACCAACCGTGCCTCCGTGCAGCTCACCCTCGACACGCCGACGGTGGACTTCGGCAACGTCGACCCGCTGACCACCTACTCGGCGGCGGGCGGCAAGGCCAACGTCAAGGCGAACGCCGGCTGGTCGCTGGCGATGACGGCTCCGGCGAACTTCACCGAGAGCGGCGCCGGCACGAACACGATCCCGATCGGGCGGCTGTCGCTGGGCATCAACGGAGGCGCGTACTCGGCCGTCGCCACCGGTCCGACCGCGATCTCCAGCGGCGCGAAGACGACCAATGCCGGTACCGACACCACGCTGGCATACCAGCTCGCCCTGCAGTTCGGCGACAACCCGAACACCGCGGGACAGAACTACCAGGCCGTGCTGCAGTACACGGCCACCACGCCGTAGCCTCGCTCCCCCGAGGTCTGCGATCGCGGGGCGGGCTCCTCCGGGAGCCCGCCCCGCGGGCGTCCCGGGCAGGAATCAGGGCGTCCGCTTTGAACCACTCGGCGAGGTGTTCCACCAGCGGACTCGAGCGGCTGCATGCGCCATTGCTGTGGCGGGCGCGTGCATGCTCGCACCCGCGTACTCGCGTGCCGCAAACCTGATCGCAAACCCGGGGTTCGAAACCTCCGGAGCGTCGGGCACCGCGTTCTCGGACACGCTGCCCGACCTGGCGGCATGGCAGGTGACGTCGGGCAACTACACGCTGAGCGGTGGCGTGCTCACGTCGCAGGGCTTCGGGCCGTCCACGGATCTCGCGGTCGTCCGCAACTCACAGGACTACCAGGACGGCGTGTTCACGGTTGTGACGACGCCGCTTACCGTGGCCCCGCAGGAGACCGGAGGCGCCGTCGTGCGCTACCGGGACGGGTCGAACTTCTACCTGTGCGGGATCACGAAGAACTCCGTGGTCGTGCAGCGGCGGCTGAACGGGACGGATCTGGTGATCGCGAGCGCCGCGTACACCTCCGCGGTCGGCTCCGCCTACACGCTGACCGCGAGCGCCGCCGGGACGCAGATCGGCTGCAAGGTGACCGGGCCGGGCGGAACGGCGACCGCGACCGCGTCCGACGGCACCTTCCCGAGCGGCATGATCGGCGTCGCGGCGATCAACTCGAATCCTTCGCAGCTGCGCCAGATGAAGTTCGCACAGCCCGCCATGACCGCGACGCTGCCCCAGTCGTGGTCGTCTCTCGGAGCGCTCGCCGGGCGGCCGGGCCTCATCCCCGACCGGATCGCCCCGGCGAACGGCGGCTCCGCGTACATGCAGCTGTTCGGCGGCTCCGGGTCGTTCTCCGGCTCGACGCAGCAGACGTCGGTCGCCGTCGCCGCCGGCAGCGGCTACACGCTCACGGCCGCGATCCGGACCGACGCGGTGACCGGCTCCGCCAAGGTGCTTGCGGTCGAGCCGGACGGGACGACCACGACGCTCGCAGGCGTGTCCGGGACCACCGGGTGGACGGTGTACTCGACGAGCTTCGTGACGCGGCCGACGACGACGCTGCTCACGATCCGGCTGCGGCTCGACGGCAGCGGGAGGGCGAGCTTCGACGACCTGAGCCTCGCTGTGACGCCGTCCGTCACCCTCTCGCTCTCAGCGTCGTCCGTGGACTTCGGCGGCGTCGACCCGATCTCGTCGCCGTTCGTGCTGGCGCCGGCTGTGACCGCCACGGTGACGGCGAACACCACCTGGTCGCTCTCGCTCACCGGGTCGGGCGACTTCGCGGACGGCACCGGCAAGACGTTTCCGCTCTCGCAGCTCGGCTGGCGCCTGGACGGCAGCGGAGCGGCGTACGCCGCGGTGTCGACGAGCGCGCAGTCCGTGACCACCGGCGTCGCAAACACCCCGTCGGGTACCGCGAGCGGGATCGACTTCCGGCTCCAGGTGACCTACGCCGATCCCGTCTCGTCCCAGCCGTTCCAGACGTCGCTGACCTACACCGCCACGACACCGTGAGGAGCAATCGATGCGAAGACTGACCACCACCGCCGTGCTGGCTGCGGCGCTGCTCGTGGCCGGCTCGGCCGGCCCCGCGTCCGCCGCGAAGCTTGCGTCGATCTCGATCGGCGTCGCGCCGTCCAAGCTGCAGGCGAAGCTCCACCCAGGGCAGCTGTACACCACCGAGGTGGACGTCTACAACAAAGGCAACGAACCCGTGGTGCTGGATGTCTTCCTCCAGGACTACACCATCTCGGCGGATTCGGCGGTCGCGTTCAAGCCCGCCGGGAGCCTGGCGGCGTCGGCAGCGCCGTGGTCGTCCCTCTCGAAACGTGTCCTGCGAATGCCGGCCCACAGCGACCACGGCGTCATCCTCACCGTTGATGTACCTGACAACGCGGCCCTCGGCACCCACACGCTGGCGGTGGTCTTCCGGTCGCGCGAGGTCAAGAGCAGCGGCAACGTGCAGTACCGGCCGGCGGTCGCGTCTCTGATGGCGGCGGGGGTCGCAAACCGCGACGGGACCGGCCTGGTTCTCCGCGGACAGGCGGTGACGCAGTCGGTCGACGTCGACTGGATCGGCCTCGGCGGCGTATGGCACTCGAGTGACAGGGCCGGCGCCGTGATGGACTGGCTGTTCCACCCCACGGTGACTGCGCATGTCGAGGTTCGCAACACCGGCAACACGTTCTTCAACATCATCCGGGGCGGTACGGACTTCAGCACGTCGTTCGCCGCAGGCGCGAGGAGCGGCCACGCGACGGCGCCCACGTACACGATCCTGCCCGATTCGGTGCGTACGCTGACGATGACGTGGAACCATGCCCCGCTGTTCGCGAAGGGGACGGCCGAGACGCGCATCTACTACAACGCCTCGTCCCACCTGCCCGTGGTGCCCGCGAACTTCACGATCATCCCCTGGCACCTGATCACGGTTGCCGGGGTTCTGTTGGCGGCGATCCTGCTCTGGACGGTTCGGCGGCGCATCCGAAGGAGGGGCGGCCGCCGATCGTCGGCGTCGGCGCCGTCGCCATGGCTGGCACGGGGATCCGGAGTCTGATGCACGGCCTGCTCGAATCCGTCCCGAACTTCTCGGAGGGGCGCGACCGAGGCGTGCTGGACGCGCTCGTCGACGCCTTCGGAGCGGCCGGCGCCCGTGTGCTCGACGTCCATGCGGACGCGGACCACAACCGGTCGGTGTTCACAGTGGTCGCCGACCCGGACAGCCTCGTGGAGGGTCTCGCCGCCGCGATCGCGCTGTCGACAGGCCGGATCGACCTGACCCGGCACGAGGGGGTGCACCCGCGCGTCGGCGCGACCGACGTCGTGCCGTTCGTGCGGTTCGACCCGGCCGACCCACGCCCGGAGCAGGCGGCGCGGTCGCTCGCACGGCGGATTGCGATGCTCGGCGTGCCTGCGATCGGGTACGGCGCGCTCGGCGGCGGGCTGCGGCCGGCCGCGTTTCGGGCCGGCGGCCCGGAGCGCCTCGGCGAGCGGATGGCCGCGGGCGAAGTGGTCCCGGTTGCGGGACCGGACACGCCGCACCGGACGGCGGGCGTGGTGCTGCTCGGCGTGCGGGCGCCGCTCGTTGCCTTCAACGTCGACCTGGACACCGACGACGTCGGCGTCGCGCGCGCTATCGCGGCGGCGGTCCGCGAGCGCGACGGGGGGCTGCCGGGCGTGCAGGCGCTCGGGCTGCCGGCCCGCGGCGGTGCGCAGGTCTCGACCAACCTGATCGACGTCGACGCCACGCCGCTTCACCGCGTGACGGCCGAGATCGTGCGGCTGGCCGGTGACCACGGGGTCGGCGTGCGCGGCGGCGAGCTGGTCGGGCTCATGCCGGCCAGCGTGATGGCGGCGGCGGCCGGTGAGGCGCTGCTGCTGCCCGGCATGGCTGCCGACCGCGCGCTCGAAGTTGCTGCACACGGCGAGTTCGGCGACGGCTGAGCCGTAGACTGCCCAGCCGTGGACGCCGTCGCGCTGACCGGGACCGGGCTGGATATCGAGGACGTCGAGCGCGTTGCGCTCGGCCATGCCGTGGCCGAGCTCTCCGAGCAGGCCGTCACCCAGATCGAGGCGGCGCGCGCGCTGATCGACCGCGCGGTCGAGGCGGGCACACCGACGTACGGGGTCAACACCGGCTTCGGCCGGTTCGTGGACGTCGCCATCTCGCGCGAGGACACCGGCCGGCTGCAGCTGAACCTGCTGCGCAGCCATGCGTGCGGTGTCGGCGACCCGTTCCCCACCGAGGTCGTCAGAGCCGCGATGCTGCTGCGGGCGAACGCCCTTGCGACCGGCGCGTCGGGCGTGCGCCGCGAGACGGTCGAGCTGCTTCTGGCCATGCTGAATGCACGCGTGCATCCGGTCGTCCCCTCGCGCGGGTCGCTGGGTGCGAGCGGCGACCTCGCCCCGCTCGCGCATCTCGCGCTGCCGCTCGTGGGAGAGGGGCTCGCGGAGGTCGAAGGCGAGGTGCTCGGCGGGGCGGAGGCGCTGCACCGCGCGGGACTTGAGCCCGAGGCCCTGGCCGCCAAGGAGGGGCTGGCGCTGATCAACGGCACCCAGTTCATGGCGGCGATCGGTGCGCTCGTGCTCTGCCGCGCGCGACGGCTCGTGCGCATCGCAGATGCGGCGGCAGCGCAGTCGGTCGAGGCGGTTCGCGCATCGCGGACGCCATTCGCGCCCGAGATCCAGGCCCTGCGGCCGCATCCGGGCCAGATCGACTCGGCGGCCAACCTGTACGCGCTGCTCGACGACTCCGAGATCAACGAGTCCCACCGCTGGTGCGGGCGCGTGCAGGACGCGTACTCCCTGCGCTGCTCGCCCCAGGTGCATGGGGCCTGCCGCGACGCGATGGGGTACGCCCGGTCGGTCGTGGCGATCGAGGTGAACGCGGCGACGGACAACCCGCTCGTGTTCGCCGATCGCGACGAGGTGCTCTCCAACGGCAACTTCCACGGCGAGCCGGTGGCCATGGCACTGGACACGCTGAAGATCGCGGTCGCGGAGCTGGCGGGGATCAGCGAGCGTCGGATCGAGCGCATGGTCAACCCGACGATGAGCGAGGGGCTGCCGCCGTTCCTCACGCAGCACGGCGGGCTCAACTCCGGGTTCATGATCCCGCACTACGTGGCTGCGAGCCTCGTCGCCGAGAACAAGGTGCTGTGCCACCCGGCGTCGGTGGACTCGATCCCGACCAGCGCCGGCCAGGAGGACCACGTGTCGATGGGCGCAACAGCGGCCGTCCACGCATGGCAGGTGTGCGCCAATGTCGAGCGGGTGCTCGCCGTGGAGCTGCTCTGCGGGGCGCAGGGGCTCGACTTCCTGGCACCGCTCAAGCCGGGGCCTGGCATCGCGGCGCTGCACGCTGCGCTGAGGGAGCGCTCGCCGCACCTGGACGACGACCGGTCGCTCGCGGCCGACATCGAGACGGTCGCCCGGGCGATCCGCGACGGGTCGCTGGTGGCGGCGGTCGAGGGCGCGGTGGGCGCGCTGCGCTGAGTGCGACGGGACCGTGGCGAGACGTCACGGACGCGCTCCGGCCGTCTCACCGGCCCCGCCTCCGGGGTTTGACACCACCGGGTGGGGGCGGCTCACCCATCCCGCCGGAGGTCACAAGCGCGTGTCGAAGCGGCGTCACCGCACCTGATCGGGGTTTGACACCCCGGGGCCGGCCTTCCTGCTCCCGGCACGTGTCGTATAGCCTGCCGTGATGGCCACACGCGAACTCCGAAGCGAGGTCGAGGCGCTGGTCGGCGACCTCTCGAACATCCACGCGCCGCACGGGACGGAGCTGCGCTGCAAGGGCTGGCATCAGGAGGCCGCCCTGCGCATGCTGTGCAACAACCTCGACCCGGACGTCGCCGAGGATCCGACCAGGCTCGTCGTCTACGGCGGCTCCGGCCGCGCGGCCCGCAGCCATGAGGCGCTGCGCGCGATCGTCCGCACGCTGATCGAGCTCGAGAACGACGAGACGATGCTGATCCAGAGCGGCAAGCCGGTCGCGGTGTTCCGCACGCACCCCGGCGCACCGAGGGTGCTGATCGCCAACTCGCTGCTCGTTCCCCGGTTCGCGACCTGGGACGAGTTTCGGCGGCTCGAGGCCGAGGGCCTGACCATGTTCGGCCAGATGACGGCCGGGTCGTGGATCTACATCGGCACGCAGGGCATCCTCCAGGGCACGTTCCAGACGTTCGCCGCCGCGGGGGAGCGCCACTGGGGGTCGCCCGACCTCGCCGGTCGCACGATCCTCACCGCGGGCCTCGGCGGCATGGGCGGCGCACAGCCCCTGGCCGCGTCGCTCGCAGGAGCCGCGAGCCTCACCGTCGAGGTCGATCCGCACCGGATCGCGCGCCGCCTCGAGACCCGGTACCTGGACGAGGTTGCCGCCGACCTCGACGACGCCGTCCGGCGGGTGCGAAGGGCAGCCGACGAGGGCCTGGCGATCTCGATCGGGCTGCTCGGCAATGCGGGCGACGTGTTCCCCGAGCTTGCCCGCCGGGGAGTCGCGTTCGACCTGGTCACCGACCAGACCTCGGCCCATGACATGCTCAACGGGTACGTCCCGATGGGCGTGTCCCTCGAGGATGCGGCGGCGCTCCGCGAGTCAGACCCCGAGGAGTACGTCCGCCGCGCCCGGGCGACGGCCGTCGAGCACGTCAAGGCCATGGTCGCGTTCCAGGAGGCGGGCAGCCACGTGTTCGACTACGGCAACAACCTGCGCACCGAGGCGCGCGACGCGGGGTACGAGGACGCCTTCGCGTTCCCCGGCTTCGTCCCCGCGTACATCCGCCCGCTCTTCGCGCGCGGCGCCGGGCCGTTCCGCTGGGCGGCACTCTCGGGAGACCCGGCCGACATCCACCGCATCGACCGGGCGCTGCTCGAGGCGTTCCCGGACGACGCGCTCCTGCAGCGCTGGCTGCGCATCGCGCCCGACCGGATCGCCTTCCAGGGGCTTCCTTCCCGGATCTGCTGGCTCGGGCAGGGCGACCGGGCCAGGGCGGGCCTGATCTTCAATGACCTCGTCCGCCGCGGTGAGGTGTCCGCGCCGGTCGTGATCGGCCGCGACCACCTCGACACCGGCTCGGTCGCCTCGCCGTTCCGCGAGACCGAGGCCATGAAGGACGGCTCCGACGCGATCGCCGACTGGCCGATCCTGAACGCGCTGCTCTCGACCGCCTCCGGGGCTTCGTGGGTGTCGGTCCACCACGGCGGCGGAGTCGGCATAGGCAACTCGATCCACGCCGGTCTCGTGATCCTCGCGGACGGCACCGACGAGATGGACGAGCGGCTCGCGCGCGTCCTCACCAACGACCCCGGTATCGGCGTCGCGCGTCACGCTGACGCGGGATACGAAGACGCCATCAGCACCGCGCACGCGCAGGGCGTGCGCCTGCCGATGGAGGACTGATGACGACGGACACCCGCACCGCAATCCTGACCGGCGTCACCGGCGGCTGGGGGAGGGCCGTGCTCGACCGGTTCCTCGAGCGCGGATGGAGCGTCTGCGCGGCCACGCGCAACGCCGACGGCGAGAACCTGCCGGACGGCGTGCTGGCGGTGGACGCCGACCTCACCGACCCGGCGTCGGCAGAGCGGGTGGTCGCCGCGGCGCTCGACCGCTTCGGCTCCGTCCAGGCGCTTGCGTGTGTGGCCGGCGGCTTCCGGATGTCCGGCCCGCTCCACACCTCCTCGCCCGACGACTGGCGCGGGCAGCTCGCCGTCAACCTCGACACCGCGTACACGATCACGCGGGCCGTGCTCGGGCCGATGCTGGACGCCGGCGCCGGGTCGATCGTCTATGTCGGATCGCGCGCAGCGTTGCGCCCGTTCCCGGGCGCGGCGCCGTACATCGTCTCGAAGGCGGCGGTGCTCGCGCTCATGGCCGCGGTCGACGCCGAGGTGCGGACGCAGGGCGTGCGCGTCAACACCGTCGTCGCAAACGTCGTCGACACGCCCCGCAACCGGGAGGAGAACCCGGATGCGGACTTCGCACGGTGGACGACCGGCGAGGAGCTCGCCAGGGTGATCGAGTGGCTGTCGGGCGACGAGTCGGCGCCGCTCTCCGGTGGCGCGATCCCCGCCTACGGCCGCTCCTGACACCGTGCCGTCGCTCCTGATCGATCACATCGGCCAGCTGGCGACCCCCGCCGGTGCCGCTCCCGCGCGCGGCGCCGACCTGCGTCACGTCGACGTGGTCGAGCACGCCGCCGTCGCCATCGTCGACGGTCGCATCGCCGCCGCGGGGGCGCGCGAGGACGTCGTCCGCATCCACGGCGACCTGCCGCTCCACGACGCCGAGGGCCGCGCCGCAATTCCGGGTCTCGTCGACTGCCACACACACGCGGCGTTCGGCGGCGATCGGGCGGGCGAGTTCGACCTCCGTGCGCAGGGCGCCGGCTACGAGCAGATCCATGCCGCCGGCGGCGGCATCGCCGCCAGCGTCGCCGCCACGCGCGAGGCGGCGGCGGACGGCACGCTGCCCGGCATGCTCGAGCGCCATCTGGGCTGGATGGCGGCCGGCGGGACGACCACCGCGGAGGTCAAGTCCGGGTACGGGCTCGACCACGACACCGAGCTCGCGATGCTGCGCGCCGCGGCGGCGCCGCACGCGATCGAGGTCGCCCCGACCTTTCTCGGCGCGCACGCCGTCGGCCCCGAGTGGGACGACGCCGACGCGTACCTCGACTTCGTGATCGACGATGTGCTGCCGGCGGCCGCCGGCCTCGCCGAGGCGGCCGACGTCTTCCTCGAACGGGGTGCGTTCGACCGTGCGCAGGCCGGCCGCTACCTGCGCGCCGCGGCGTCACACGGGCTTGCGCTGCGGCTGCACGCCGACCAGTTCAGCGAGGCCGGCGGCATCGATCTGGCCGTCGCCCTCGGTGCCCGCTCGGTCGACCACCTCGAGGCGACGGGGCCGGCGGGCGTCCAGGCGCTGTCCGCGAGCGAGGTGGCCGCGGTGCTGCTGCCCGCCTGCATGGTCACCCTCGACCTCCCGCGCCCGCCCGCGCGGGCTCTCGCCGACGGTGGCGCCATCGTCGCGCTCGCGACGGACTTCAACCCCGGCAGCGCATTCTGTCAGTCGCTGCCGCTCGTCATGTCGCTCGCCTGCACGCTGCTGCGGATGTCGCCGGCCGAGGCGCTGGTCGCGTCGACCCTCAACCCGGCCTGGGTGCTGGCCCGGCATGACCGGGTCGGCCGCGTCGCCGCCGGGTACGATGGCGACGTGGTGCTGCTTGACAGCGACGACTGGCGGCACGTCGCCTACCACCTCGGCGGCCCGGTGGTCGCGGCCGTCGTCAAGGGCGGCCGCCGGCTGTGATCGACCGCGTGCGCGGCCTGGCCTACGGCGAGGCGCTGGCCGTCGCGGCGGCCGGGCTGGTCGCCGCCGGCCTCGTCATCACGGGCGACGGCCTGGTCGCCGCCGCGCAGCGCACGCCCGGCTCGTCGGCGATGGGATGGCAGGACCGGCTGCTGCTCGGGCTCTGGAACTTCAGGCTCGAACACGCGCTGTGGTTCACGATCGGGCTGCTCCTGCTCTGGGTCGCCCTGGCGGCCGGAGCAACGCTGCTCGGCCAGCGGGAGCGCGCGGCCCGGCTGGCGGGCGGGGTGGCTGTGGGATTCGTCCTGCTGGCGGCCGCCGTCGCGGTCGGCTCGACGGTCGTCGCCCTGAGCGGGTCGGTCGGTGCCGGGGCGCTCACGGTGAACTTCACGCGCAACGAGCGCATCTTCACCTGGCTGCTGCAGGTGGCGAGCGCCGTGTCGCTCTCGGCCGCATGGCTGCTCGCGGGTACCCGGCTGGGGGAGCTCGCGCCTGCGCCCGCCGTGCCGCCCGCACCAGAGCAGGCGCCCGGTGACGCGGAGGACGACGAAGAGCCCGACGACGGCCTCGACGAGCTGACGGGGGAGCCGCCGCCGCCCCCGCCGCCCGTGCCGCGGCCCGAGCGCCGGACCACGCCCGAGCCGCCGCCGCAGGCCGCCGACCCACCGGCGCCCGCCACGCCCGCGGCTGCCGCCCGCCTGGCCTTCCGCGACCGCATCGCGTTCTCCCCACGGCGCGACGATGCCCAGCGCCTCCTCGACGAGCTGGGTCGCGCGGAGCGCGACGGCCGCGACGACGAGGTCGCCGCCATCGCAGCGCGCATCCAGGCGATGTAGCGCCCACGTCACCACTAGACTTCGCGCCATGGCGACGAAGAAACAGCAGCGGCGCAGGTACCGCCGGGCGCAGGGGCGGGGGCGGCTCTACGACGGGTACGAGCCCAAGCAGCAGGACGAGAAGCCGGCCGAGCGCAGGCAGTCGCGGCCGCGCGGAGTGCGCGAGCCGGCGCGCCCGACCTGGAGCCGATCGTTGCGCCGCGCCGGCCTGTTCGCCGTCGGCCTCTTCCTCTTCGTCACGGTGATCCCGCTCGGCGGCACGAAGACGGACACCGTCGCCGCTGCCGTGCAGTCGGCATCCTTCTTCGTCTTCCTCGTGCCGTTCGGCTATCTGATGGACGGCTTCCTCTACAACCGCTGGCTGAAGCGGCAGCAGGGGTGACGCTCGAGGTCGTGAGCCTTCCGCTCGGCGCCTATCAGACCAACTGCTACGTGGTCAGCGCCGAGGGCTCGACCGACGCCGTCGCGATCGACCCGGGCGACAGCGCGGACACCGTGCAGCGCGTGCTCGCGGAGCGCGGCCTGGTCCTGCGCGCCATCCTGGTCACGCACGGGCACCTGGACCACATCGGCGCGGTCCGCGACCTCGCGGAGGCGGCCGGCGTCGAGGTGTGGATGGCGCGGGGGGACGCCGACGACCTGCGGACGTTCGGCCCAGCGCCGTACGACCCGCAGCATCTTGTTGCCGGCGGAGACACCGTCGAAGCGGCGGGGATCCGGTTCCGGACGTTCGACGTCCCCGGACACACGGCCGGCTCGGTCGCCTTCGCGGCGGACGGTGTTGCCTTTGTCGGCGACGTGCTCTTCGCGGGCTCGATCGGCCGCACCGATCTGGACGGCGGCGACTTCGACACCCTCATCTCGAGCATCGCGCTCCTGGTCCGCGAGCTTCCGCCCGACACGGTGGTCGCGCCGGGCCACGGGCCCGCGACGACGCTCGAGCGTGAGCTGGCGTCGAATCCGTTCCTGGACACGTTGCGATGAGCGAGCGGTTCCAGCCGCCGCGCGGGACGCGCGACTGGTCCGGCGACGACGCCGCCGTGCGGCGGCGGGCGATCGACCTGGCGCGGTCGGTGTTCGAGCCGGCCGGGTACGGCGAGGTCGTGACCCCGGGGTTCGAGGACACGGCGCTGTTCGCGCGCTCCTCCGGCGAGACATCCGACGTCGTCAGCAAGGAGATGTACACCTTCGAGGACCGCAGCGGGCGGTCGCTGACCCTGCGCCCGGAGAGCACCGCGGCGGTGATGCGCGCCTACCTGAACTCGATGACCCGCCGGCCGCAACCGGTCAAGCTCTGGTACTGCCAGAATCACTTCCGCTACAACGCCGTGCAGCGGGGCCGGGCGCGGGAGCACTACCAGTTCGGGGTCGAGGCGATCGGCGCCGAGGACGCGGCGGTGGACGCAGAGGTGATCGCGCTCCAGCATCGCTGGTACGAGCTCTGCGGGGTGCCGGCGCTGCGCCTCGAGCTCAACTCGATCGGCGACGCAGCGTGCCGTCCGGCCTATGTGCAGATGCTGGTGGAGTTCATCGACAACCACGCCGCCGAGCTGTGCGACGAGTGCCTCGAGCGCCGTCACACCAATCCGCTGCGCGTGCTCGACTGCAAGAACCGCGCCTGCCAGGCGGTGCTCGCGAACGCTCCCCGGATCACCGACCACCTGTGCGAGCCGTGCCGCGAGCACTTCGCCGAGGTCCGCCGCCATCTCGACGCCCGGGAGGTGGAGTACGAGCTGGTGCCGGCGCTCGTGCGCGGGCTCGATTACTACACCCGCACGACGTGGGAGTGGATGGGCGGCGATCTGGCGAGCTCGATCTCGGGCGGCGGCCGGTACGACGGGCTGTCGGAGCAGATCGGGGGCGGCCCGGCACCCGGCGTCGGGTTCGGCGCCGGGCTCGAGCGGCTGCTCGAGGTCACACGCCCGGAGCCGGACGCCTCCGGTGGCATGGTGCTCTTCGCCGTGATCGCGGAGCAGGCGCGTCCTCGGCTGTTCGCGCTGATGGACGAGGCGCGCGCCGCGGGCGTCGCGGCCGACGCGGCGTACGGGTCGCGCCGGCTGAAGCGGATGCTCGAGCTCGCGGGACGTCGAGGCGCACAGCGCGTTGTCATCGTGGGCGACGATGAGTGGGAGCGCGAGCATGCCACCCTGCGTGATATGACGTCGGGCGAACAGCGCACGGTGGCGCTGGATGCCCTCGTGAGGGAGCTGACTGGTGAGCTATAGGACGCGGCTCGGCGGAGACCTGCGCGCCGCCGATGCCGGCGAGCGGGTCACGCTCGCAGGCTGGGTGGCGCGGCGCCGGGACCATGGTGGGCTCGTGTTCGTCGATCTGCGCGACCGGGCCGGTGTTGTCCAGCTGGTCATCGACCCGGACCAGGCGGAGGCCCATGCCGTCGCGGGCGAGCTGCGCAACGAGTTCGTGATCCAGGCCGAGGGGCGCGTCACGCCCCGCTCGGCGGAGACCGTGAACCCGAAGCTGCCGACCGGGGAGGTCGAGGTGCGCGTGGAGCGCCTGGAGGTGCTCTCGCGAGCGGCGGTGCTGCCGTTCCAGCTGGACGACGAGAACGTGGACGAGGCGCTGCGGCTCCATCACCGCTACCTCGACCTGCGCCGCGACGAGATGCGCAGCAACATCCACACGCGCTTCCGACTGACGCAGATCATCCGCCGGCACATGGAGGACAACGGGTTCTGGGAGCTGGAGACGCCGATCCTCTACAAGTCCACGCCGGAGGGTGCGAAGGAGTTCCTCGTGCCGACGACGACGCGCCCCGGGCAGTTCTACGCCCTGCCGCAGTCGCCCCAGACGTTCAAGCAGCTCTACGCGATCGCCGGCTACGAGCGCTACTACCAGATCGCCCGGTGCTTCCGGGACGAGGCAACCCGCGCCGACCGCACGCTCGAGTTCACCCAGCTCGACATCGAGATGGCGTTCATGGACCCCGAGGAGCTGTTCGCGCTGCTCGAGCAGCTCTTCTCGCGCCTCTGGCGCGAGCTGCTCCAGGCGGAGGTCGAGACGCCGTTTCGGCGCATGACCTGGGACGACGCGATGCTGCGCTACGGATCTGACAAGCCCGACCTCCGCTTCGGCGCGGAGATCGCGGACGTCACCGACCTGCTCGCCGAGACCGAGTTCAAGGCGTTCAGGGGCGTCGTCGACGGCGGAGGCGTGGTGCGCGGCTTCGCGGTTCCCGGCGCGCTCGAGTTCTCTCGCAAGGATCAGGACGACCTGGTCGAGTTCGCGCGCGGCTGGGGCGGCAAGGGCGTCGCGTGGCTCCAGGTGCACCCGGGCGGCGAGGTCCGCTCCCCGATCGCCAAGTTCCTCGCCGAGGACGAGCTTGCCGGGATCGTCGAGCGCACCGGCGCGGGGGAGGGCGACACGGTCTTCCTCGTCGCCGACCAGGAGGAGGCCGCCGTGCGCGTTCTGGGCCCGCTGCGCCTCCACCTCGGCGAGCGCCTGGGCCTCATACGCGACGCCTGGGAGTTCGTCTGGGTGACCGGCTTTCCGATGTTCGAGTGGCTCCCCGACGAGGGGCGGTGGAAGGCGTCGCACAACCCGTTCTCGGCGCCGGCTCCCGGGTCGGAGCGCTTCTGGGAGGACCCGGCGGCGGCCCGGTCGTACCAGTACGACCTCGTTCTGAACGGCAATGAGGTCGGCGGCGGCTCGGTCCGAAACCACCGCGCCGACATGCAGAGCAAGGTGTTCGAGCTGCTCGGGATCTCGGCCCAGCGCGCTGAGGAGAACTTCTCGTTCCTGCTGCGCGCTCTCTCGATGGGGGCACCGCCCCACGGTGGGATCGCCTTCGGCCTCGACCGGCTGGCGATGCTCGTCGCCCAGGCCGACTCGCTGCGCGAGGTGATCGCGTTCCCCAAGGGCCAGGGTGGGGTCGATCCGCTGACCGGCGCGCCCGGCCCCGTGCCGCCCGCCACGTTGTCCGAGCTCGGGCTGCGCCCGGCCGCGCCGCCCCAGCCGTAACCGGATCGTCACCGCCGGCGTGCCGGTGGGACGGAAAAGGTACGGAAAACCGCACCATGGCCCCTGCTACGGTGAGCGGACGCCCCCCACGCGGAAGAGAGAGCACTCATGGATGACCACCAGGCCGACGGGCCCTCGCTCGCGGAAGACCGACGCATCGCACACTCCGGCGGCCTTGCCCGCTGGGCCGGCCACTGCGCCCGCCATCCCTGGCGGGTGGTGCTGACGTGGATCGGCATCGTCGTGGCACTGGGAGCGCTGAACGCCGCCTTCCACGGCACGCTCGTCAACGACTTCAACATTCCCGGGTCGGACGTCCAGAAGGCGACCGACCTGATCGACGCCAAGTTCGGCGGCCAGAAGGGCTCCGCGCTGCGCGTCGTCGTCGCCGCGCCCAACGGCCAGCGGATCGACTCCCCCCAGGGACGCACGGCGATCGCGAACATGCTGAAGGCCAGCTCGGCCTCGCAGCGCTCGCTGGACGAGTCCCAGAAGGACGTCAGCGCGACCACGAGCCCACTGTCGACCGACGGGCAGCACCAGCTGTCCAAGAGCGGGCGGATCGGCTTCTTCGACGTGCAGTTCGACCGAACGGGGTTCGAGCTGCCGCGCGCCGGGATCGTGGATCTCGAGGACAAGCTGCGCGAGATCGGGGCGCCCGCGAACCTCCAGGTCGAGTTCACCGGGGACGCCGAGAGCGCGCCGCCCGAGCAGGGCAGCAGCGACATCGTCGGGCTGGTGGCCGCCTTCATCATCCTGATCGTGCTGTTCCGCGCACTCGTGCCGACGGTGATCCCGCTGCTGTTCGCGATCACCGCGGTGGCGTCGGCGTTCCTACTGCTGTTCCTCGCCGCCCGGCTCTGGCACTTCAACACCATCACCGAGATCCTGGTGCCGATGATCGGCCTGGGCGTCGGCATCGACTACACGCTCTTCATCGTCACCCGGTTCAGACAGCTGCTGCATGACGGGTTGTCTCCGCAGGATGCCGCGGCGGCAGCGGGCGCGACCGCGGGGCGCGCGGTCATCTTCGCCGGCGTGACGGTCGCGATCTCGATCACGGGCCTCGCCCTGATCGGCATCGACTTCATCACCAAGCTCGGCATCGGCAGCGCGCTCGGCGTCGTCACCGCGGTCGCCCTCGCGAACTCGCTGCTCCCGGCGGTGCTTTCCCTGCTGGGCCACAAGATCGACCGTGGCCGCATGGGCCTCAAGTCGCTCGACGAGTCCCGCCATGGGCAATCCGGCACGCTGGTGGCGGCGTGGGGGCGCTTCGTGTCGCGCAACGCCAAGATCGTCCTGCCGGTCATGGTCGTGCTGCTGCTCGTGCTGGCCTCGCCGGTGCTGAAGGTGCGCCTCGGGCTGGCGGACGCCGGTACGGCGCCGAAGGCCCAGACGACGCGCAAGGCGTACGACCTGCTGTCCGCGGGCTTCGGCCCGGGCTTCACGTCGCCGATCCCGGTGGTCGTCGACCTGCAGTCCGACCACCAGGCGGCCGCCAAGCTGGAAACGGCGCTCGGAAAGGTTCCGGGCGTCGCGCAGGTTGTGCGGCCGATCTACAACGCCCAGACGCCCGACCAGGCGTCGGTCGCGATCGTCAACACGTACTCGAGGTACAAGCCGCAGGACGCGAAGACGGACGACATCGTCTCGACGTTCCGCGACAGCGCCATCCCGAACGCGCTGCGCGGCTCGTCGGCGCACGCGTACGTGTCGGGCGAGAACGCCGCGTTCACGGACATCGGCAACCGCATCCTCAGCCGGGCGCCGTGGTTCCTGCTGTACATCATCGGCATCACGTTCATCGTGCTGGCCATGGCGTTCCGCTCGGTCGTGATCGCCATCAAGGCGGCGGTCACGACACTCACCTCGGCCCTCGTCGGGTTCGGCGCGCTGACCCTGATCGTCCAGCTGGGGCACGGGATGGGGCTGATCGGCCTCGACCGCACCGGCCCGATCGAGAGCTTCGTGCCGCCGATCGCGTTCGCGATCCTGTTCGGCCTCTCGATGGACTACGAGGTGTTCCTGATGAGCCGGATCCGTGAGGAGCACGTGCATGGCAGTGACACCGTGCGGGCCGTTCAGGACGGTGTCTCGGGTGTCGGCCGCGTGATCGTCGCGGCGGCGCTGATCATGTCGTCGGTGTTCTTCTCGTTCCTGCTCAGCCCCGACCGCGTCTCGAAGGAGTTCGGCCTCCTGCTCGGCGTCGCGATCCTCACGGACGCCCTGCTCGTGCGGATGACGCTCGTGCCGGCGCTGTTGACGGTGCTGGAGGAGCGTTCGTGGGCGATGCCGCGCTGGCTCGACCGGGTGCTTCCCGGCCTGACCATCGAGCCGCCGAGCGAGCGCGAGCCGGAGCCGGAGGCTCGGCCGATCGAGGTCGGGGCGGGCACCTAGGAGCTGGAGGCGACGACCAGCACGCCGCGGCCGGGCACCCGGGCGCGCACCGCATAGCCGCGCATGTCGCAGCGGCAGGTGCGTGCCACACGGCGCCCGGCCGTGGCCGCCGCCCGCCGCACGTACGGCAGATCGGAGGCGTGCACGCCGCTGATCGCTGCCACCACGTAGCCGTTGCGGTCGTAGGCGTCGGTCACCGGCTGGCCGAGCGAGAGCATTGCGCCGGTGAAGCGGGTCGCGAGCGAGGGGCGCCACGGCCGCAGGTCAGGCACGTTGGCCGGCGGTGCCGGCCTGCTGGGCACGGCCGCGAGCAGGGCGAGCAGCATGAGTGCCGTGCCGGCTGCGATGATGCCGCGAGCCATTTGCGCATTCTCGCAGCTTGGCTAGTGTGTGAGGTGCCGGCGCCACTTCAACCAGCGCACTTCGTTTAATCCGTCGTGCGACACTTCCAGCGCCGAGGCAGAGTCGTAGCGGTCGAAGCATCCAGAAAGTGGCCGCACGCCAAGCCTCAGGCGTCGGCATGCGCGGGGTCGCCTCGCGCGGTTGGTAGGGTGCGCGGCATGGTCTACCTCGACCATGCCGCCACCTCGCCACTCTGCCGCGAGGCGCGGGAGGCGATGGCGCCCTACCTCGATGAGCACTTCGGGAACGCGTCCGAGCCGCACGGGTACGGCCGGGCCGCGCGCGAGGGGCTGGAGCGGGCGCGCGCGACGCTCTGCGAGCTGGTCGGGTGCGATCCGGCGCAGCTGGTGTTCACGTCGGGGGGCAGCGAGGCCGACAACCAGGCGCTGTTCGGGCTGACCGGACGGCCGCTGGGCCGGCTGGTGGTGAGCGAGATCGAGCATCCGGCCGTGCGCGTGCCGGCGGAGGAGCTCGAGCGGCAGGGGTTCGACGTCGCGTGGGTCGGCGTCGACCGCGACGGCGTGGTCGACGTGGACGCCTTTGGCGCGGCCGTCAGGCCCGGCGACCGGGTGGCCGCGGTGATGTGGGCGAACAACGTGACGGGGGCGGTGCAGCCGGTCGCCGAGCTCGCGGCGATCTGCGCCGAGCGCGAGGTGCCGCTCCACGTCGACGCGGTGCAGGCGGCCGCGTCGCTGCCGATCGACTTCCGCGGCTCGGGTGCCGAGACGATCGCCCTGTCCGCGCACAAGGTGAACGGCCCGAAGGGCGTCGGGGCTCTGGTCGCCCGCGATCCGACGCGGCTGCGGCCGCTGATCTGGGGCGGCGGGCAGGAGCGTGGCCTGCGCAGCGGCACCGAGAACGTGGCCGGCGTGGTCGGCTTCGCGGCCGCGCTGGCAGCCCTCCGGTCGCGGCCGGACCGCAGGCGGGAGCTGCGCGACCGGCTCGAGCGTGCGCTGCCCGAGGTGCAGGCCGTGTCGGCGGGCGCTCCGCGGCTCCCCGGCCACTCGCTGCTCCTGGTGGAAGGTATCCGGGCCGACATGCTGGTGCTGGCGCTCGACCGTGCCGGGTACGCGGTGTCCGCGGGCAGCGCCTGCGCGAGCGGCGAGAGCGAGCCGAGCCGGGCGCTGACCGCACAGGGCCTCACGCCCGACGAGGCGCGCAGCGTCGTCCGCGTCTCGATCGGGATCGATACGACGGAGGGCGACGTCGACGGGTTCGCGTCGGCGCTGCGTGAGTGCGCGGAGCGGCTTCGCGCGGGCGCCCTCATCTAGCGCCAACCCGCGCCAACTGCCACCCCAGCTCAGGGAGTCAAACTCCCCGGACGGGCGTTGCGCGGTTGTGACGCGTCTGTGATGAACGCCGGGATGGTTGAGCGGTCCGCCCCCCGGCGGAGTCAAACGCCGGCGCCGGGGGTGCGCTCGTGAGCCGGCACGGAACCGCTGGCGGTCGTTGCGAGCCTGTGACGGTTGTCCGGGCGGGGGGCCGCGGGCGCTCTACGCTTCGCTCGTGTACAGCGACGCAGTCCTTCGCAGCGCCCTCGACGGCTCTCGAGCCGGCTCCGCCGGCCGGCACGCCGCCTGGGGCGAGGCGGGCGACCGGCGCTGCGGTGACGCGGTACGGATCGAGCTCGCGGTCGCCGGCGGCCGCGTCGTCCGCGCGCGCCACCGCGCCTTCGCCTGCCCGCACGCCACGGCCGCCGTCGCGCTGGCGTGCGCGCTCGCCGAGGGCCGCGAGCTGCTGGCCGCGGCCACCATCGGCGCCGGCGAACTCGAGACCACTCTTCGGCCGAACGAGCACAACCGCGAATGCGTCGCGCTTGCGGCGGACGCCCTGCACGCCGCGATCGCGCGCGCCCTCGAGGCCGAGCCGCTCGCTTCGGACGAGCATCGCGTGGCCGTTGCCATGTCGGGCGGCGTCGACAGCGCCGTGGCGCTGCTGAAGGCGCTCGAGGCGGGGCTGCGGCCCGTAGGCGTGACGCTGCGGCTGTGGATCGATCCCGAGGCACCCGACTCCGAGCGCGCATGCTGCTCCCCGATGTCGGTGCGCGCCGCGCGCAGCGCCTGCCACGCCGCCGGCGTGCCGCACGTCACGCTCGACCTGCGCGACGGCTTCCGGGAGACCGTCGTCGGCGACTTCGTCCGTCGGCATGCCGAGGGTCTGACCCCGAACCCGTGCGTCCGCTGCAACGGCAGCTTCCGGTTCGACGCGCTGGCCCGCTTCGCCGACCGCGCCGGCGCGCCGCTGCTCGCCACCGGTCACTATGCCCGCATCGTCAGGCGCGACGGCCGGACGCTGCTCGCTCGCGGGGTCGACCCGGCAAAGGACCAGTCGTACATGCTCGCCGCCGTGCCGGAGCACATCCTCGCCCGCACCTGGTTCCCGCTCGGCACGCAGCGCAAGTCGGAGACGCGGGCGCAGGCCGGAGCCGCGAACCTGGCGGCAGCCCGGCGCGCCGAGAGCCAGGAGGTCTGCTTCGTCGGCGGGGGCGACCACCGGCGGTTCCTCGAACGGCAGGGCGGTGCCGGGCCGGCGGGCGAGATCGTCGATGAGGAGGGGCAGGTGCTCGGGACGCATGCCGGCATCCACCGGTTCACGCCGGGGCAGCGTCGCGGGCTCGGCGTCGGCGGCGGGGCGCCGCTGTTCGTCCTGCGCACGGATCCCGCCACCGGACACGTCGTCGCCGCTCCGCGCGAGGCGCTGGCGCAGACCACCGTGCGGGTCCGGCCGGGGTCGCTGGCGCTGCCCGTGCGGCGGGTGGAGGCCAAGCTGCGGTACCGGTCGGCTCCCCTCGGGGCCACGGTGCGCGCGGCCGGCGACGGGTTCGACCTCGAGCTCGACGAGCCGGCGTACGGGGTTGCTCCCGGCCAGTCGGCCGTGCTGTACGACGGCGACATGGTCGTCGGCAGCGGCGTGATCGCACGGTAGTATGGCGCGTCATGGACGCCTCCGACGCCTGGCGCTACGCGCTCGCCGCCTTCCTGATCTTGACCGGTATCGGTCTGACGTACATGCTGCTGCGCCTGGGTGGGCTGCTGGGGCGGGCCACGACGAGCATCGAGCAGGCGATGACGGAGGTCATGCCCATGCTGGGCAAGGCATCGACGACGCTCGACCACGTCAACGAGGAGCTCGGCAAGGTCGGCCACATCACCGACTCGGCGGTCGATGCGGCGGACAAGCTCGACAGCACCGTCCGGACGCTCTCGAGCGTGCTGGGAAAGCCGGCGAAGGCCGTGTCCGGTGTGTCCGCCGGGGTGTCCCAGGCGTTTCAGAGCTTCCGCAGCAAGCGCAACCAGCGCGGCGGCGTCGTGTGAGCCGGCTGGCGACGGCGCTCGGCGTGGCCGTTGCCGGCGGTGCCGCCTACGTCGTCGAGCGGGCACGGCGAATTGCCGCGGAGGAGGGCCGGCCGCTCACCGACGTGCTCGCCGAGATGCCGTCGCGTCTGCGCTCCGACCTGACGACGATCGGCGAGGACCTGCGCGAGGCGGCTGACGAGGGCAAGAGCGCCGCCGCTCGCCGCCAGGAGGAGATCGACGAGGAGCTGCGCGCTGCCCGCGGAGGAGCCGGCTAGGGGAGCACGATGGAGCCGCGCGGCGGGCCGGTGGGAGAGCTACTCCATGGTGGGCTGCCGCTCGACGAGCTCCGCCGCTGTCGGGCGGAGCACGATGGCGCCGCGGCGGGCCGGTGGGAGAGCTACTCCATCGTGGGCTGCCACTCGACGAGCTCCGCCGCTGTCAGGCGGAGCTCTGAATAGTGTCGCGGCGCGGGCTGCGCCCGCGCTCGCGCGCATCGTTAGTCGTGCAGCCTCGCGACGACCTCGTGGCGCGCGATCAGCCGCTTGGGCTGCCCGCTGACTCGGATCTCGAATCCGGCACGCCGCGGGAACAGCACCTTGTCGCCCGGCGCGAGTCCGCCCGCGTCGTCGCCCGCCGCCACGACGATCCCCGAAAGGCAGGCCGACTCCGCCGATGCCGGGATGATCAGGCCGGCTCGCGTCTCGGTCTCGTCCTCGACCGGCTCCACCAGCACGTAGTGGTCGAGCGGCTCGATCCGCCCGGTGAAGGGCTGCGAGCGCTCGAACCTGTCGAGGGTGTCGTCTTCGTGCATGCGCTCAGCGTAGCGGGGCGATGTCGCCGAACGCCCGCCGGACGTCGGCGAGCAGCGCGGGCAGCTCGAACGGCTTCTGGTGGAATGCCGCGCCCAGCTCGGCGACCCGCCGCCGCGTCTCCGGGTCTCCCACCACCGACATGACGATCATCGAGCACGGCAGACGCTCCCGCGCGGCGTGCTCGCAGAGCGCGAGGCCGTCGATGCCGGGCATCCGCACGTCGACCACCGCCGCACCGTGCCGCCGGGCGCGCAGCAGCTCCAGCGCGCCATGCCCGTCCGCGGCCTCGTCCACCAGGTACCCATGCGCGCGCAGCGCCTCGCAGATCACCGTCCGCAGCGGTGCGTGGTCGTCGGCCACCAGCACGGAGCGGTCGCTGGGGCCTGCGTGCGCACGAGGCTCGTCCACCGGCCGTCCATTGTCCCACCCGGCTGGCAGGAGTTACCATCACCGGTTTGTGGTAGGCGCCCCCTGCGGGCCGCCCCGCAGGCCGCCGGTAGAATGGCGCGATGCGCAGCCACGAGCTGAGACGCCGGTATCTCGAATACTTCATCGAACGCGGCCACGTCCACCTGCCGAGCGGCTCGCTCGTGCCCCCGGACTGGGACACCTCCGTCCTGATCACCACCGCCGGGATGCAGCCGCTGAAGCGGTACTTCCTCGGCATCGAGCAGCCGCCCGCCCCGCGCGCCACCAGTGTGCAGAAGTGCTTCCGCACCGGCGACATCGACGAGGTCGGGAACACGGCGCGGCATCTCACCTTCTTCGAGATGCTGGGCAACTTCTCGTTCGGCGAGTACTTCAAGGAGTACGCGATCGAATGTGCCTGGGATCTCTCGACGCGGGAGGACGGGTTCGGGCTCGACCGCGAGCGCATCTGGGTGAGCGTCTACCAGGGCGACGAGCGGGTTCCGCCCGACGAGGAGGCGATCGCGCTGTGGGTCGCCAACACCGGCGTGCCGGCCGAGCGGATCGTCCGGCTGGGCGGCGACAACTTCTGGCAGGCGGGTCCGACCGGCCCCTGCGGCCCCTGCTCCGAGCTGTACTACGACCGCGGCCCGGAGCATGGCTGCGACCGGCCAGACTGTGCCCCGGGCTGCGAGTGCGACCGCTTTCTCGAGTTCTGGAACCTGGTGTTCCTCCAGTACAACATGCTGGAGGGCGGCGGGCTGGAGGCGCTGCCCGCGCCCAGCGTCGACACCGGCGCGGGGCTCGAGCGGGTCACCGCGCTGACCGAGGGTGTGCACTCGGTCTTCGAGACCGACGCCTTCGCCGACATCATCCGCGAGATCGAGGCCTGGTCGGGCGCGCGGTACGGCGAGACGGAGTCGCAGACCAAGTCGCTGAGGGTACTCGCCGACCACGGCCGCTCGATGACGTTCCTCGCAAGCGACGGCATCGAGCCGTCGAACGAGGGCCGCGGCTACGTGCTTCGGCGCATCATCCGGCGAGCAGCGCTGCACGCGCGGCGCCTCGGCATCGACGGTTTGGTCGCACCCCGCGTCCAGGAGGTCGTGATCGGCCTGTTCGGCGAGGCCTACCCCGACCTGCAGCGCAACCGCCTCGAGGTCGCGGAGCTGCTCGCGAACGAGGAGGCACGATTCGCGCAGACGCTGCGCAACGGCCAGCAGCTGCTCGACGAGGTGCTCGCCCGCTCGGCGGAGCAGATCGCGGCGGAGGACGCCTTCCGACTGCACGACACGTACGGCTTCCCGTTCGAGCTCACCGCCGAGATCGCGTCCGAGCACGGCAGGACGGTGGACGAGGCCGGCTTCGCCCGGCTGATGGACGAGCAGCGCGAGCGGGCGCGAGCCAGCACCGCCGCCGTGGGCTACGGGGCATCCGAGCTGGATGCCGGCTTCACGACCGACTTCGTCGGCTACGAGCAGCTCGACGTCCGCACGCAGGTCGGCGCCCTGGCGCTCGAGCAGGACGGGGCCATCCGGCTGAAGCTGCGCGAGTCGCCGTTCTACGCCGCCGGCGGCGGCCAGGTCTCCGACAGCGGCGTGATCGAGTCGGACACCGGCCGCGCCGTCGTCGAGCAGGTCATCCGGCAGGACGAGGACCAGCAGATCGTGGCGCGAATCGTGGAGGGCGAGATCGCAGCGGGCGAGCGGGTGCGCGCGCACGTCGCGGGCGACCTGCGTCGCCCGACGATGGCGAACCACACCGCGACCCACCTCCTGCACGCCGCGCTGCGCGAGGTGCTGGGCGGGCACGTGAGCCAGGCCGGCTCGTACGTCGGCCCGGACAAGCTGCGCTTCGACTTCCGGCATGACAGCCCGATGAGCCCGGAGCAGGTGCGGCAGGTCGAGGACATCGTGAACCGCCGGATCGTCGAGAACAGGCCCGTGCACATCTTCGTGACCGAGCAGGACCGCGCCCGCGAGCTCGGGGCAACCATGCTGTTCACCGAGAAGTACGGCGAGCAGGTGCGCGTGGTCGAGGTGCCCGACGTGTCGCTCGAGCTGTGCGGCGGCACGCATGTCCGCACCACAGCCGAGATCGGCGCGTTCGTCATCCAGCGCGAGTCGAGCTCGTCCCAGGGCGTCCGCCGGATCGAGGCAATCACCGGACAGGCCGCCGTCGACCATCTGCGCGCCAGGTCGGACGAGGCGGACCGGCTCGAGCGCGAGGTCGCCGCGCTGCGCGGCGAGCTGAAGAAGCGCGAGCGCGCCGGCGGCACCGGCCCGGGTGGCGGGTCGGGCAACGGGCGCGAGTCCTCGCTGATCGAATCGGCCGGCGAGCAGGACGGCGTGCGCATCGTCGCTGCGGTGGTCGACGACACCGACGCTGACGCCCTGCTCGCGATCTCGGACCGTCTGAAGGCCCGGCTGGCGCCGGCCGCCATCGTGCTCGGCAGCGCGACGGACGGCAGGGTGCACCTGATCGCCGCGGTCGACCAGCCGGTCGTGGACCGGGGGCTGTCGGCCGTCGACCTGATCCGCGAGATCGCGCCGATCGTCGGGGGCGGCGGCGGCGGCCGGCCGACGATGGCGCGAGCGGGCGGTCGCGACGCCGACCAGCTCGGCGCGGCCATCGCGGCCGCCGAGACCGCGATCCGCGAGCGCCTCAGCGCCGCCGGATGAAGGTGCTCGCGGTCGACTACGGCCGGGCGCGGACCGGCCTCGCCGTCAGCGACGAGACCGGCACCCTCGCGCGGCCGCTCGCGGTCATCGAGCGCGCGCGCACCGAGGCGGGGATGCGCGCGCTCGTCTCGCGCATCGAGTCGGAGGGAGCCGAGCTCGTCGTCGTCGGGCTGCCGCTGACCCTGCGCGGCGAGCAGGGCGAGCAGGCACGCGAGACGCTCGGGTTCGTGAAGCGGCTCCGCGAGCAATGCTCCGTTCCCGTTGAGACCTACGACGAGCGGTTCACGACCACGCTGGCCGGCCGCTCGCCCGGATCCCGGCACGGCGACGACGCGATCGCGGCCGCACACCTGCTCGAGGGGTTCCTGACACGGCTCGCCGGCTGATCGCACTCGCGGTCCTGGTGGTGGCCGCGCTGCTGGTGTTCGAGGGGGTGCGCCGCGTGTTTCCCGACTCGAGCAAGCCGGCGGCGGACCCGCACGGGCCGTTGATCCAGGTCGTCATCCCCAGCGGCACCGACGCGTCCGGCATCGGCGACATCCTGCAGCAGGACGGCGTGGTCGAGGACGGCGGCCGGTTCCGCGACTATGCCAAGGAGCAGGGCGAGGGGTCGGGCTTCCAGGCCGGCCGCTATCGATTCCGCGCCGGCACGGACTACGACGAGATCATCAGGGCGCTCGACGCCGGTCAGGTCGCGGTGAAGGTGCGGACGCTCGTCATCCCGGAGGGGTTCCGGGTCTCGGAGATCGCGGACCGCGCGCCCTCGGTCGGCATCTCACGGGCCGCCTACCTGCGCGCCGTGAAGGCGGCCGTCCCGCCCGACGGCTTCGGCCATCACACGAACATGGAGGGCTTCATGTTCCCGGCCACGTACACCGTGCGGCCGCACGAGAAGGCGGCCACCCTGGTGGCGCAGCAGCTGGCGGCCTTCCGGGCGAACGTCGCCAAGGTCGACATGTCCTATGCCCGCTCGAAGAACCTGAGCCCGTACGACGTCCTGTCGATCGCCTCGATGATCGAGCGCGAGGCGCACGTCGAGAAGGACCGGCCGCTGATCGCGGCGGTGATCTACAACCGGCTGCACCTCGGGATGACGCTCGGCATCGATGCGACGCTGCTCTACGAGTACGGCTCCTGGACGCACCAGCTGACGCTGAGCGAGCTGGACAAGCCGACCCCCTACAACACGCGCAAGCTGCCGGGGCTGCCGCCCACGCCGATCTGCAACCCGGGCCTCGCCTCACTGCAGGCGGCGGCCCACCCGGCGAAGGTCGACTATCTCTACTACGTCGCCAAGGGGGACGGGACGCACTACTTCACCAACAACCTGGACGACTTCATCGCACATGGCGGCTGAGCCGCCAATCCGCGGAACGACTCGACTGACCGGCGTGATCGGGTGGCCGGTCGCGCATTCGCGCTCGCCGCAGATGCACAACGCCGCATTCGCGGAGCTGGGGATGGACTGGGCGTACGTCGCCATGCCCGTCGAGCCCGCACGCCTGGACGCGGCGGTGCGCGGGCTCGCCGCCCTCGGGTTCGCCGGCGTGAACGTCACCATCCCGCACAAGCAGCCGGTGTCGCGCCTCTGCGACGAGCTGTCCGACCAGGCGCGTGCTGCCGGCTCGGTCAACACCGTGCTGATCGCGGAGGACGGGTCGCTTCGCGGCGAGACGACCGACGGCGCCGGAATGCTGCACGCGATCGGCGAGCCGCCGGCCGGTGAGGCGGTGGTGCTCGGGGCGGGGGGCTCCGCACGCGCCGCCGCGGCGGCCCTTCGCGATGCGGGTGTGGCGGTCGCGCTCGCGGCGCGACGGCCGGAGGCGGCGAACGCGCTTGCCCAGGAGTTGGGAGTGCCGGCCGTGTCCTGGCCAGGGTCATCGCTTCCCGCGCTCGTCGTCAACGCGACGCCGGTCGGGCAGTCAGGTGCGAGCGACGAGCTGCCGGTGGCCGAGCCGCTGCTCGGCGACGTCGAGGTCGTCTGCGACTTCGCGTACCGTGCCGACGGCGCGGAAACGGGGTTGATCGCCGCGGCCCGCCGGCGCGGGATACGGTCCGTCGACGGGCTCGACGTGCTCGTCGGGCAGGGCGCCATCGCATTCCGGCTGTTCACCGGCCGGGAGCCGCCGGTGGCGGCGATGCGAGCGGCTGCGCGCGGGACGTTAAGCTAGTCGCGTGAACGCGCTCGTCACTGGTGCCTCGGGGGGCATCGGGCTCGAGCTGGCACGGCTGTTCGCCGGCGATGGGCATGACCTCGTGCTGGTGTCGCGGGGCGGGAAACGGCTGGCCTCGATCGCCCGCGACCTCGAGGATCGCTTCCGCGTGCAGGTGCGGACGATTCCGCGCGATCTCGGCAACCCGATCGCCCCGCTCTCGGTGTACGACGAATGCGGCGACGTGGACATCCTCGTGAACAACGCCGGATTCGGCCACCGCGGCTCGTTCGTCGACGAGGATCCCGTGATGCTGAGCGAGATGCTTCAGGTGAACGTCGCCGCGCTCACGCAGCTGACGCGGATGTTCCTGCCCGCGATGGTGGCGCGCGGATCGGGACGGATCCTGAACGTGGCCTCGACGGCCGCATTCCAGCCGGGCCCGCTGATGGCCGTCTACTACGCGAGCAAGGCGTACGTCCTGTCGTTCTCGGAGGCGATACGCGAGGAGCTGGCCGGCACCGGCGTGACGGTCACTACGCTGTGCCCCGGGCCGACCCGCACCGAGTTCGTCGAGCGCGCCGAGGTGGCGCGTGGGCGGCTGACCGGATCGCGGGAGATGGAGCCCCACGAGGTCGCGCTCGCGGGCTACACCGGAATGATGGCCGGCAAGTCAGTCGTCATCCCGGGCAAGGTCAACCGGCTCGGCGCCGCCGGCGCGCGCGTCATCCCGCGCTCGCTCGCGGCGGGGATCGCCCGGCGCATCCACGAGGCAAACGAGCCGGGATGATCCGAGCGGCGTTCCCCGCCGGCGTCCGCACCGCCGCGGCGACGCTTGCGATCGTCATGCTGGCGGCCGTGTGCCCGGGGAGCCCGGCGCGTGCCGCGACGCCGTACGACCAGCGCGTCGGCGTCGCGTTGCGGATCGGCGGGGGGCCGCGCGGCGACGACTCGGCGTACTGGCAGGCCGGGTTCGGCCCGTGGGATGGAGCGCACGTGCACCCCCGGATCGTCAGCCTGTTCCTCCGCTGGAATCAGGTGGAGCCGAAGCCCGGGGCGTGGGACTGGGGCAGGCTCGCCAGCTCCTATGCCGATGCCCGCGCCCACGGCTACTTCATCATCCTGCGGGTCGTGACCGGGCATTTCGCCCCGTCGTGGATCTACACGACCGCGGGCGTTACGGGCGTGACGCTCTACGACCCGGACAGCGGCGCCTACGACTACCGCTTCCCGGTTGTCTGGTCGAAACCGTATCGCCACCAGATCGCGCTGCTGGCGCAGGAGATCGGGAGCCTGCTCCAGACGCGGTTCCCCGGCTCGACCGAGACATGGGGCGACTACACCGCCGGCGTGCCGGTCGCCGCCGCATCGGACAACGGCACCGAGATGGCGTTGCGCCAGCGGCTCTTCTACAACACGCGATCGAGGGCGGTCTGGAATGCGGTCACACCGGAGCCACCGCGCGGTGAGAGCAGGATGCGGCTGCGGTCGGATCTCACCGCGGCTGCGTGGGAGAAGGGCGTGGCGCACTATCTCGCTGCGATCACCAACGCCCCGGTGCTGCTCGCGCTGGGCGGGATGTTCAAGGATCACGGCGCGCACGCGACCGTCATGGCGCACACGCTCTTCACCTCGGCCAACGCCGGGCGCCTCGTCGGCATGCACACGAACTTCATCCCCGAGCGCGGGCAGGACGCGGGCGAGGCCTGGGTGCCGGCGGGGCCGTGGGGGCGCCGCTTCCCTCGCGATGCCGACCAGCTCAAGGCGATCCGCCGCAACGGCGGGGCGGTTGCCCTTCAGTCCGCAAGCTACGGCGGCGGCACGCCGCACAGCTATGCCGGGTGGTTCACGAACCCGCAGTCGGCGTACGTCTGGGCGCTTCGCAACGATCTCGAGACGCACTGGGCGGGGGCACGGTTCTTCGAGACCGCCGGGGTGTTCGCCAATCCGGCAATCGCAGGCGTGCTGCTGAACGAGGTGCAGCCGGCCCTGGTTGCGGCACACGGCTGAGTTGCGAACGTACGTTCGGTCGGCTACGATCGACGGCCCATGCCCGACCGCATCAGCCGCCAGCTCGTCGAGACGTCATTTCAATACGTGGTCTCCCGGCGGGCGTTCGAGGTCGCGATCGACGAGGCCCGTCGCGCCGGTTGGAGCGACGACGACCTCACCCGGGTGACCGGCCTGCCCCGCCGCGTCGTGGAGCTGGTGGCCGGCAAGCGGCCGGCGGCGTAGACCGGTTCCGCCGCCGTTCAGCCGTGGCTCACCAGCCGAACAGCGCGCTCGAGATCTCGGCACCCCACAGCAGCGAGACGACCGCGCCGACCGCGAGGAACGGCCCGAACGGGAAGGTGCTCTTGAGGCCCTTGCGCCCGTGCCGCGCGATGAAGCCCATCGAGACCAGATTCGACGCACAGAGGCCGGCGAGCAGCGCCACGAACGCGTAGCGACCGGTGCCAAGCCCGATCATCAGCGCCATCTTGACGTCGCCGAGGCCCATGCCCTTGGGGTAGACGACCCAGGCCAGGCCGAGGAACAGCAGGCAGCCGAGGCCGCCCAGGGCGAACTCGGCCAGCCGGTCGGGCTGGGCGAAGCTGGCCGCCGCGAAGACGAGCAACGCGCCGGGGAAGTTGATGCGGTCGGGGATGATCCGGAGATTCAGGTCGATGACGGATGCCGGCACGACCAGCGCCGTCAGGAGCAGCGCCGGCACGAGCCGCGGGTGCAGCCCGATCTTCGCGGTCAGCCCGGCGAACAGGATGGCCGTGACCGCGGCGACGATCCACCGTCTCCGCACCGACGGACGCGTGCCCTTGCCAAGCGGAAACCGCTGGATCACCCACTCGATCGGCCAGCCGAGGGCGAAGCCGACGCCAGCGACGGGAAGTGCGAACTCCATGGCGCTCCTATCGGCCGCGCCGGGCGGTGACTGAAGGCCGGTAGGCTGGGCTCCGTGGCAGACGTGATCGTCGTCGGGGGTGGCATCGTAGGCGCGTGCACCGCCTGGCAGCTTGCCGAGCGAGGCGCGGACGTGCTGCTCGTCGAGCGCGGCCGTCTGGCCGGCGGGGCCACGTGCCGCAGCCAGGGCCTCCTGCTCGATCCCGATCGCCCGGTGATGCAGCCGCTCTTCCAGGAGTCGAACCGCCTGTACGACGATCTCGCGGCGCGCAGCGGCATCGACCTCTCGCTCGACCGCGAGCCGGTCGGCACGATGTTCGTGGCGACCGACGACGCTCAGCTCGAGCAGCTGCGGTCCGGCGTCTACGGCGACGGCGAGCTGCTGGATCGAGCGGGCGTCCTCGCGGCCGAGCCCGCGCTGTCGCCCACCGTCGGCGGCGGCCTCCGGCTCCCCGGCGGCCGTCGCAGCGACCCGGCCGCGCTGACTGTGGCCGCCGCCGAGATGGCCCGCCGCGCGGGCGCGGACGTCCGGCTCGGTGTGGACGTGAAGCGCCTCGGCGGCGGCGCGGTCGTGACGGACGCCGGCGTGGAGCGGGCGGGAACCGTCGTGCTCGCCGCCGGTGCGTGGTCACGGGCGCTTGCGCGCAGTGCCGGCCATGAGCTTCCCGTGCGGCCGGTGCGCGGCTGGCTCGCCGTCACCGCACCCACCGAGCCGCTCGTCCGTCATGTGCTGTACGAGGCCGGGTACACCCTGCCGCCCGGCCCTCAGCCCGGCGAGCCCGTCAGCATGGCCGACCTCGCCGCCGGCGACCTCGCGCTGACGGGCGCCCGTTCCGCCACGGCGGTCGCCATCCACCAGAACGCCGACGGCACGCTGATGGTGGGCGCGTCGCGCGCCGCGGCGCTGCGCGACGGTGACGAGAGCGCGCACGCCCTGCGCGAGAACGCGGCGCGCGCCTGCATGCTCGTCCCGGCGCTGGCAGCTATCGAGGTGGCGACGACGTGGACAGGGCTGCGGCCGTTCTCGGCCGACGGCCTGCCCTACATCGGGCGGCTGGGGGATGGGCTCCTGGTCTGCACGGGGCACGGGAGCGAGGGCATCCTCACGGGCGCCGGGTCGGCCCGGCTGGTTGCCGACCTCGCACTCGGCGCGGATCCGTACACCGATCCCTCACCGTATGCGCCCGGCCGCATCTGATCCGGTGCGCGTCCGCCCTGCGATCGCGGCTGACGTGGATGCGGTCGCCCGCGTGACGCGGGCGGCCTACGTGATCCATGTGCCGGCAATCGGCCGCGAGCCCGCCCCGATGGCCGCCGACCACGCCGGGCTCGTGGCGGCCGGGGACGTGCACGTCGCCGAGCTGGACGGAGGCGTCGTCGGTGTGCTCGTGATCCGCCCGGCCGGCCGCGCGCTCATGCTCGAGAGCGTCGCGGTCGATCCGCCCGCCCAGGGTCGGGGAGTCGGCCGGGCGCTGATCGGCTGGGCCGAGCGCCACGCCCAGGCGGCCGGCCTCGAGGCGGTCGAGCTCTACACGAACGCGGCCATGACCGGAAACGTTGCGCTCTACCCGAGGCTCGGCTACCGGATGGTCGGCCGCCGCACCGAGGATGGCTATGACCGGGTGTTCTTTCGGAAGGAGCTGTAGGCGCCCCGCGTCCCGGTAGGCTCTCCATCCCATGGAGCTCTCCTACGTCACCGCCGGTGAGTCGCACGGGCCGGGCCTGACCGTCGTCATCAGCGGCGTGCCGGCCGGGCTGGAGCTGGATCACGAGCTGATCCGGCGCGATCTCGGGCGCCGGCAGGCGGGGTACGGACGGTCCCCGCGACAGAAGCTCGAGACCGACGACGTCGTGCCCACCGGCGGGCTTCGTCACGGCCGGACGCTGGGCAGCCCCATAGCCTTCTTCATCGAGAACCGCGACCACAGGAACTGGATCGACCCGATGAGCGCATGGCCGGTCGACGATGCGGCGCTGGAGCCGTACGGCTGGCGCGGGAAGCCGATCCGGCTGCCCCGCCCGGGCCATGCGGACCTGTCGGGCGTGCTCAAGTACGGCCACGAGGACGTCCGCAACGTGCTCGAGCGCGCCAGTGCCCGCGAGACCGCCGCGCGCGTCGCGGCGGGCGCCGTCGCCAAGGCCGTCTGCCGGGCGATCGGGATCGAGGTGCGATCGCACGTCCTGCAGATCGGCTCCGTGCGCGCGACCCCGCCGGCGTGGCTCACCGCCGCCGACTTCGACCGAGCGGAGGCGAGCGAGGTGCGCTGCCTCGACCCGGGTGCCGAGCGGGCGATGATCGAGGAGATCGAGGCGGCGAAGGGCGACCGTGACACGCTCGGCGGCATCACCGAGGTGCGGGCGTTCGGCGTGCCGCCCGGGCTCGGATCGCACGTCTCGGCCGGCCAGCGCCTCGACGGGCGCCTGGCGGCCGCCATGCTCTCGATCCAGTCGGCGAAGGGCGTCGAGATCGGCGATGCGATCGCCTCGGCCGGACGCCGCGGATCGAGCGTGCACGACGAGATCCACCACGACCAGGGCCGCGGCTTCTACCGCGAGACCGATCGCGCCGGCGGCCTCGAGGGCGGGATCACGAACGGCGCCGACCTCGTGGTGCGGGTGATCTGGAAGCCGCTGCCGACGCTGATGCGCCCGCTCCAGAGCGTCGAGCTGGGGACGCACGACCGGCAGGCGGCACACGTCGAGCGCAGCGACGTGACGGTGCTGCCCGCGGCCGCCGTCGTCGCCGAGGCCGGCGTCGCCTTCGAACTGGCACGTGCCGCGCTCGAGAAGTTCGGCGGCGACGCCATCGGCGACGTCGTCGCCGCGCACCGGGCATACATGGCGCGCATCGCGGACGCATGATCCCCGGCCCGTACCGGAACGTCGCGCTGATCGGGTTCATGGGAGCCGGCAAGTCGACCCTGGCCGGCGGGCTCGCCGAACGCCTCGGGTGGCGGGCAGCCGACAGCGACGACGAGATCGAGCGCGAGGCGGGCAAGCCGGTCGCGCGCATCTTCGCCGAGGACGGCGAGGCGGCCTTCCGCGGGCTGGAGGAGCGGGTCGCCGCCCGGCTGCTGGACGAGGTCGACACCGTCGTCGCGCTCGGCGGCGGCGCGGTCACCTCGCCCGTCACCCGGGAGCGCCTCCGCGACGGCACGTTCACCGTGCTGCTCGACGTGACGGTGCAGACGGCGTGGAGGCGGATCGAGGCCGCGGCCGGCGACCGGCCGCTCGCACTGGAGGCGCGCGGGTTCGCCGAGCTCTACGAGCGGCGCCGGCCGCTCTACCATGCGACCGCGGACGCGCTCGTGGACGCGGAGCAGCTGGAGGGCGGCGAGCCGCTGCTCGTCCCGCTCAGCCGGCCGGCGGCGGTCGCGGACCTCCCCCGGCTGGTCGGCGCGCGCCGCCCCGCGCTCGTCGCCGATCGCGACGTGCTCCGCCTGGTGGGGGCGCCGGTGGAGCCCTTCGTGACCGTCCGCCTGCCCGCCGGCGAGGCGGCGAAGACGGTCGCGGTCGCACGGCAGGCGTGGACGCGGCTGGCCGATCTCGGGCTCGAGCGCGGCGACGTGGTGGTCGGGCTCGGTGGCGGCGCCGCCACAGACACCGCGGGCTTCGTGGCGGCCACCTACCAGCGCGGCGTGCCGTGGATCGCGGTGCCCACGTCCCTGGTCGGCATGGTCGACGCCGCCATCGGGGGCAAGACGGGGATCGACCTGCCCGCCGCCAAGAACTACGTCGGCGCCTTCCACCCGGCCGAGTGGGTCGTCGCCGACCCGGCGCTGCTCGAGACGCTGCCGGTGCGCGAATGGGCATGCGGCTTCGCCGAGGTGATCAAGACGGCACTGCTGGCAGGTGGGCGCCTGTGGGACATCGTCTGCGCCTGGGAGCCCGGCCGGGGCACGCCCGAGCAGCGCCTGGAGCTGATCCGCCGGTGCGCCGCCTACAAGGCACACGTGGTCGCCTGCGACCCGCAGGAGCACGGCATGCGCGCCGTCCTCAACCTCGGTCACACGATCGGCCACGCGCTCGAGGCGGCCACGGGCTTTGCCGCGCTGAAGCACGGGGAGGCCGTTGCCATCGGCCTGCTTCCCGCGCTCTGGCTCTCGAGCCGGCTGGCCGGCCTCGATCCCAACGTCGAGCAGCTCGTGCGCGAGCTGCTGGTCGCGCACGAGCTGCCGGCCGGCCATCCCGGCGCGGACCCGGCCGCGGTGCGGGACGCGCTGCGCCGCGACAAGAAGGCGCGCGGCGGGCGCGTGCCCTTCGTGCTGCTCGAGGCCGTCGGCAGGCCGGTGTGGGGGGTGGACGTCGACGACGAGCTGATCGACGAGGCGATCGCCCGCGCGCTGCGCCCATAGGCGGCCCTACGCCAGCAGCACCACCGGCACGCGCACCTGGTGCTGCGGCGCTCCGTTCCCGTCTGCGTCGTCGTCCGCCACGACGATGATGCCGAGCTGGTCCTTCACCACGGTGAACGGCACCTGCACCGTGTAGCCGCCCCAGCAGCCGCTGCCGCACGAGGCGGTCGTGTCGGCCCGTGCGATCGTCCGGCCCGCGGCGTTCAGGATCCGGATGTGCAGGCTGGCCTCGAACACGTCGGCGCTCCCAGTCACCCGCACGCTGCCGCTGAGGTGCGTCCCGATCGGCGGGTTCCACACCGTGATCGCGGGCATCAGACCCGCCCAGGTCGTTCGGGTCATGGGCTCCGGAACCGGCACCCGGTCGGACGTCAGCCGCGACGCCGCGCGGCCGTCGATCAGCAGGCGCACGCGGTCGATCGCCGGGAACTGGGTCAGCGTGTAGGTCAGCTGCGCCAGGCGCATGCGGACGGATGCAGCGCCGCTCCCCGCGCCGAACCGGTCGCTCACGTCAACCGTGGCGGTGCCGTCGGCGACGCCGAGGCCCAACAGATCGGTGCCGGACGGAACCTGGGTGGCGACGCCCGCGTCCGCCTCGGCCACGGTGGGGCCGGCCAGGAGCGACCGCACCGCGGCCCTGGCCGGGCTCATGGTGACCGGCTGCTCGCGCTTCACCACCCACAGCCTGCCGCCGCGCTGCAGCCAGACCTGGTAGACGCTGGTGTCCGCGGCGGTCGCGCGGGTTGCGCCCGCGGCGAGCGCCAGGGCAGCCGCCACGGCCGTGAGCAGGATGATGGTCGTGCGTCCGTGCATGGAAACCTCTTCCGTCGTGGTGGACGGACAGCGTGCCCGTCGCGCCGTCGCACGTGGGTCACGATCCGTCTCGAATCCGTCACGAAGCACACCGATGGGCGCCGCCCGCCGCGCCGCCCGGTGGGCGGTCGCTGGAGTACCCTTGCCGTCCATGCAGGTGGTGATCCTGAACGGCGTCAACCTCAACATGCTCGGACGCCGCGACCCGGCGGTCTACGGGTCGATGTCGCTGTCGCAGCTCGAGACGCAGATCTACGAGTGGGCGCAGGAGCGCAGCCTGACGGCGCGGTGCTGGCAGACCAACAGCGAGGGCGCGTACGTCGACATGATCCACGAGGCGTGCGGCGGAGCGGACGCCCTGGTCGTCAACCCGGGCGCCTGGACGCACTACAGCTACGCGATCCGCGACGCCCTCGAGATCTTCGACGGGCCGGTGGTCGAGGTGCACCTCTCCGACATCGAGCATCGCGAGGAGTGGCGCCGCCGGTCGGTGATCGCCGACGTGGTGTCGCACCGGATCTCCGGGCGCGGGGCGGAGGGCTACCGCGAGGCGTTCTCCTACCTGGCGGAGGGGAGGGCATGAACCACGCGGGTCGGCTCGAGCGCCTCGGGCAGGCGCTCCCCGCGCTCGAGGTCGACGCCCTGCTCGTCACCGACCTCGTCAACGTGCGGTACCTGACCGGCTACACCGGCTCGAACGGCGCCGTGGTGGTCGGCGCCGGCGGCGCCGTGTTCCTCACCGACTTCCGCTATCTCGAACGGGTCGCACCGCTGCGGGAGTTCGTCGACGTCCGGCAGGCGACGCAGGATCTGATCCGCCACGTGTCCACGCGCTGGGAGGAGCTGGCGCCGGGTGCGTCGCGGATCGGGTTCGAGGCGGCGCACATGCCGGTCTCGGCGCACGGCGTGCTCGCGGAGGCAGCCGGGCCGGTCCAGCTCGTGCCCGTCAAGGGCGCCGTCGAGCGGCTGCGGCTGATCAAGGACAGCGAGGAGGTCGAGGCCATCCGCCGGTCGGCGGCACTCCTTCAGCCGGTCTACGAGCGGCTCGCCGAGGAGGGGCTGGTCGGCCGCACCGAGTTCGACGTCGCGTGGCGCGTGCGCGAGCTGCTCCACGAGCAGGGTGCCGAGGGGGTCTCGTTCGACCCGATCGTGGCGTCGGCGGATGCGGGCGCCCTGCCGCACGCGGAACCGCGCAGGCGGGCGATCGAGGCGGGCGACATGGTGACGCTCGACATCGGCGGGGTGCTCGACGGCTACGGCTCGGACTGCACGCGCACGTTCGCCACGGGGCCGGTCGCCGGCGAGCTGGCCGACGCATACGAGCTCGTCCTGCGAGCGCAGATGGCGGCGCTCGACGCCGTCCGCCCGGGCGTGACCGGCGTCGACGCGGATGCCGCCGCACGCACGGTGATCGCCGAGGCGGGGCATGCCGACCACTTCCAGCACGGAACCGGTCACGGGGTCGGCCTGCAGATCCACGAGGATCCGCGGCTGTCCCCGACGTCGGCCGCAACTCTGGAGGCCGGGATGGTCGTCACAGTGGAGCCGGGCGTGTACCTGCCGGGGTTGGGCGGCGTGCGGATCGAGGATCTCGTGGTCGTCACGGACGACGGCTGCGAGCGCCTCACCGGCTACCCTAAGGAGCTGATCACGACCGGTTGACCGGGCGACCATGGCTGAGACGATCTCCACGAACCAGTTCAAGAACGGCATGCACGTCGAGGTCGACGGCACCATCTACCGCATCGTCGACTTCCAGCACGTGAAGCCGGGCAAGGGCGGCGCCTTCGTGCGCACGAAGCTGAAGGGGCTCGAGTCCGGCTCGGTGGTCGACAAGACGTTCCGCGCGGGCGAGAAGATGCCGCGCATCCACACCGAGGTCGTCAACGTCAGCTACCTGTACAACGACGGCTCGGACGTCCACCTGATGAACTCCGAGACCTTCGAGCAGATCGCGCTGCCGGTGGACTCGATCGCAGACGAGCTGCAGTACATGCGTGAGAACGACACCGTGCAGCTGCTGACCGTCGACGGCAGGCCCACCTCGCTCCAGCTGCCGGCTGCGGTCGAGCTGAAGGTCACCGACACGGAGCCGGGCGTGAAGGGCGACACCGTCTCGAACGTGACGAAGCCGGCGACGCTCGAGACCGGGGCGGTCGTCCAGGTGCCGCTGTTCGTCAACGTCGGCGACGTGATCCGCGTCGACACGCGCGAGGCGCGCTACATCTCCCGCGCGTGACCCGCATCGTCGACACCAGCATCCGCCTGCTGTCCCAGCAGCCGCTGGTGGGGACGATCTCGACCGCGCGCGTGCTGGAGGTGGCCGGCATCCTCGACCAGGCCGGCTTCGCCTCGCTCGAGGTGAGCGGCGGCGGCTGCTTCGACGCCGCCGTGAGGAAGGGCTCCGAGAGTCCCTGGGAGCGGATCCGCGGCGTCAAGGCCCACTGCCGCTCGACGCCCCTGCAGATCGCGCTGCGCGGCCGCTTCCTGGTCGGGTCGCGTCCCGTCTCGGATGATCTCGTGCGCCGCTTCATCCTGTGCGCGGCCGAGTCCGGCATCGACATCTTCCGGCTCCATGACCCGCTGAACGACGTCGAGAACCTCGAGTCGGCCGCCGCGGCGGTGCGCGAGGCGGGTGGCCGCCTGTACGCGGGGCTCGCCTTCTCGGGCTACATGCCCAACCTCCCGCGGGTGGTCGAGAAGGCCCGGCGGCTGGCCGAGATGGGCGCCGACCACGTGCTCATCCACGACCCGGCCGGCGCGCTCGACCCGGGCACGTGCGGCGAGGTCGTGAACCAGTTCCGCGAGGCGGCCGGCGTCCCGGTCGGCCTCTACTGCCAGGGCACGGGAGGCAATGCTCTCGCCATGGCGATCGAGGCGGCGCGCCACGGCGCCGAGCCGATCGCCGCGGCCGTGCTTCCGGTCGCATACACGCTCCACCGCGTCGCGGCGGAGGTGCTGTGCGACGCGCTGGGCGGGCTCGGCCTGGACCACGGCGTGGACGTCAACCGGGTGTGGGAGGCGTCTCGCTTCATCGACGACCACGTGACGTCCCAGATGCCGGTGCTTCCGATACCGCCGCGGATCACGCTTCGCACGGCCTTCAACCAGCTGCCGGTCGGGCTCGTCGGCGACCTGGAGGCCCGGCTGCGGACGCTCGGCGCCACCGACCGGCTGGACGAGGTGCTCGACGAGTTCAAGGCCGTTCGCATCGACTGCGGCGTCCCGCCGCTGGCACAGCCGATCGGCGGCATCCTGGCCGGCCAGGCCGTGCGGCACGTGCTCTCGGCGCGGCGCTGGGCCGAGGTCTCGACCGACATGCGCGACTACCTGTCCGGCGCGTTCGGGAACCCACCGCAGGCGATCGCGCCCGAGGCGGCCGCGCACGCGGTCCCGCTGCCCCCGGCCGAGCAGGGGCCGGACATCGACCAGCTGCGCTCGGACGGGATGGCGGCCAGCGAGGAGGATCTCCTGCTGGTCGCGCTGTTCGGCGACGACGCGAACCGCCTGCTCTCGGTGCTGCGCGGGCGCGGCGACCGCGACGAGGCGGTGCGCGACGGCCTCGAGCGCACGCAGTCCGAGCGCATCCGCGAGCTGATCGACATCATGGAGGCGTCCGACGACGTCGGGGTGCTGGAGGTCGAGGACGGCGGCGTCCGCATCACCGTCCGCCGCCACGAGGAGCACCCGCCGGCCGGCGCGCCGGCCGTGCAGCCGGCCGCCGTCCCGGTCACGTCCAACGGCGCGGCCGACCAGGCGCCGACTGTGTCGACCACCGTCAAGATCGAATCGCCGATGGTCGGCACGTTCTACCGTTCGCCGGGGCCCAGCGAGGCGCCGTTCGTCGAGGCGGGCGACCGGGTCGAGGTCGGCCAGGTGCTCTGCATCCTCGAGGCGATGAAGCTGTTCAACGAGTTCAAGTGCGAGCACGCCGGCACCATCCGGGCGGTGCTCGTCAACAACGCCGAGCCGGTCGAGTACGGCCAGCCGCTGTTCGAGCTCGAACCGGCCTAATGCTCCGGCGGGTGCTGATCGCGAACCGTGGCGAGGCGGCCGTCCGGCTCGTCCGTGCATGCCACGACGTCGGCATGGAGGCGGTTGCGGTGTACTCGACCGCCGACCGCGACGGCCTCTGGGTGCGGCTCGCCGACCACGCGGTGTGCATCGGCCCGCACGCCGCGGCCGACAGCTACCTCCGCATTCCGAACCTGGTCGCGGCGGCCGAGACGACGGGCTGTGACGCCGTGCACCCCGGCTGGGGGTTCCTCGCCGAGAACGCCGGCTTCGTGCGCGCCTGCATCGAGAACGACCTGGTCTTCGTCGGCCCGTCGCCGGAGGCGATCGAGGTGATGGGCGACAAGGCGCGCGCGAAGGAGACGATGCGCGCTGCCGGCGTCCCGCTCGTCCCGGGCGGCGAGTCTCGGCTGGGCAGCGCGGCGGAAGCAGCGACGCTGGCGGCGAGCGTGGGCTACCCGGTGCTGCTGAAGGCGTCCGCCGGCGGCGGCGGGCGCGGGATGCGGCTGGTCGAGGGCGCCGAGGGCGTCGAGGACGCGTTCCGCGCGGCCTCGGCCGAGGCGCAGAGCGCCTTCGGCGACGGCGGCCTTTACCTCGAGAAGGCGATCGTCGGGCCGCGCCACGTCGAGATGCAGGTGCTCGCCGACCGCACGGGCAGCGTGCTGGTGCTCGGTGAGCGCGATTGCTCCGTGCAGCGCCGCCATCAGAAGCTGATCGAGGAGGGGCCCTCGCCGGCGCTCGAGCCGGCCACGCGCGAGGTGATGGCCGAGGCCGCCCGGCGGGCATGTCTGGCGTGCGACTACGTCAACGCCGGGACGGTCGAGTTCCTGCTCGACGCCGATGGGAATCCCTTCTTCATCGAGATGAACACGCGCCTCCAGGTCGAGCACCCGGTGTCCGAGCTGGTCACCGGCATGGACATCGCCGCATGGCAGCTGCGGATCGCCGGCGGCGAGCAGCTGCCCGCCACCGGCCTGGCGCCGCTGCGCGGCCACGCGATCGAGTTTCGCATCAACTGCGAGGACCCCCGGCGCGGATTCATGCCGGCGGCGGGGACCGTGACGCGCTTCCGGCCGCCGCTCGGGGCGGGCGTGCGCGTGGACACCCATGCCTACGAGGGCTACCGCGTCCCGCCGTTCTACGATTCGATGCTGGCGAAGGTGATCGTGCACGGCGTGGATCGGGCCGAGGCGCTCGCGCGCGCCCGCCGGGCGCTCGCCGAACTCGAGATCGAGGGGGTGGCGACGACCCGGGAGCTCTTCCTCGAGATCCTCGAGGAGCCCGCGTTCCGGTCCGGGCGCTACACGACGGCCTACCTCGACGACGCGCGCGCCGCGCTGCCCTCCCTCTCGGAGGCGGTGGCATGAGCGTCCGGCTCGAGGGTGCACTGATCGCGGACGAGGCGCTGGTGGCGATCGTCCGCGGTGCCGTCTCGCACGTGGAGGGCGTCCGCCTCGACCGGCCGGGGCGCGTGTCCCGCGTGCTTCCGGGTCGGCGGGATGCCGTCAGCTGGGAGCTGGGCGACGGCGGCGCGGCGTTCGACGTCGATGTCGCGGCCGCCTACGGCGTCGCCCTGCCGCGCGCGGCGGCCGACGTCCGGCGCGAGGTGGCCGCGGCCGTCTTCGCGATGACGGGGCTGCGCGTCCGCTCGGTGGACGTCACGGTCACCGGAGTGGAGCGGTGAGCCGGCGCGGGGATCGCAGGGCGGCGGCGTTCCTGCTCTACCAGCGCGACCTGCGGGGTGAGGACTTCGACGCCCTGTACCGCGCCTACGAGCGTGACAACGACGAGCCGGTCAGCGACTTCACCCGCGCGCGTGCGGAGGGTGCGTGGGCCTCGCGCGAGCGGCTCGACCACGCCATCGACCAGGCCGCGCAGGGGTGGACGAGCGACCGGATGGCGGTGCTCGAACGCAACATCCTGCGCCTGGCGGTGTGGGAGATCGGCGAGCGGGACGTCCCCGTGCCGGTCGCGATCGACGAGGCGGTGGCGCTGGCCAAGCGCTACGCGTCGCCGGAGGCCGCGACGCTGGTGAACGGTATCCTGGGCCGGATCGCCCGGACGGAAGGGGTCGGAACGTGAGCGAGGACGTGCTGGCGGGGCTGGCTGCCCGGATCGAGGAGCTCCGCGGCCGGCTGGACGCGGGGGAGCTCGACGCCCAGGCGACGGCCGACGTGCTCGAGCAGATCACGCGCCTCGCGCAGGAGGCGCTGGACGAGATCGAGCGGCGGGCCGAGGCGCTCGAGACCTCGGAGCCCGGATCCTGATCGAGGAGTACCTGGCGGCCCTCGTGCTGTCCGACCTCGACGGGCTGGACGACGCGGCTCGCTACTCGCTGCTGTCGCCGGGCAAGCGGATCCGCCCACGCCTGTGCCTCGCCGCCGCCGCGGCGGCCGGCGCCGCCGCCGCCGACGCGCTGCCCGCTGCGGCGGCGATCGAGATGATCCACGCGTTCTCGCTCGTCCACGACGACCTGCCGGCGCTGGACGACGACGCCGAGCGCCGCGGCCGGCCGGCGAGCCACGTGCGCTACGGCGAGGCGGTGGCCGTGCTCGCGGGCGACGCGCTGCTGAACGCCGCCTACCGGCACGTGCTCGGGGACGACCGGCTGCCCGACGGCGTCCGGCTGGCCGTGCTCGCGGAGCTGTCCGGCGGGGTCGCCGCGATGATCGACGGCCAGTACCTCGACGTGACGGCGGACGCACCGGATCGCGAGGCGCTGGCGCGCCTGCACGGACTGAAGACCGGCGCACTGATCGAGGCGGCGGTCGCATGCGGGCTGCACGTCGCACGCCTCGACCGTGAGGCGCAGCGGCCCTATCGCGCCTTTGCACGGGAGCTCGGGCTGCTGTTCCAGATCGTCGACGATGTGCTCGACGACGGCAGCGACGAGCCGAGCTACGTCAACCTGCTCGGCCTGGAGCGGGCGAGGGCCCTGGCCGAGGAGAGCTACGCGCGGGCCCGCGATCTGCTGGCGGGGATCGACGGCGACACCTCGGAGCTGGCCGAGATCGCGGAGCTGATCGCCCGGCGCCGGGAATGATCCGCCTGGTCGCGTACGACCAGGCCTGGCCGCGCATGTTCGAGGACGAGCGCGACCGGATCGCGGCCGCGCTCGGCCCGCCGGCGGTCCGCATCGAGCACATCGGGTCGACGTCCGTGCCCGGCCTCGCGGCGAAGCCCTGGGTCGACATCCAGGTGGAGGTCTCGTCGCTGCGGCCGGCGGCCGCGTTCGTCGCGCCGCTCCGCGCGCTCGGCTACCGCCACCATCCGGATGACGACGACCACGAGTTCTTCGACCGCCGCCCCTACCATGTCCACGTGTGCGCGGCGGACGGTGCGTGGGCCCGCCGTCACCTGGCGTTCCGCGACCTGCTGCGCGCGGATCCGGCCGCTCGTGCGTCGTACGAGCGCGAGAAGCTCCGCCTGGCCGCCATCCACGACGACGTCCACGCATACACCGAGGCAAAGACGGCGGTCATCCGCTCGCTGCTGGAGGGTGTGTGACCGCCTCGCGCAGCCGTCTCGACGCGGCCGTGGTCGCGCGCGGGCTCGCCGAGACGCGCAGCCGGGCGCAGGCGCTGGTGATGGCGGGGCGCGTCCGGGTCGACGGAGCTGTCGTCGACAAGGCCGGGGCGCAGGTCGCGGCGGACGCGGACATCGAGCTGGACGAGCCGCCCCGGTTCGTCTCGCGAGGGGGCGACAAGCTGGAGACGGGGATCCGGCGGTGGGAGGTCGACCTCCGGGACGAGCGGTGCATCGACCTCGGCGCATCGACGGGCGGGTTCACGGATTGCCTGCTCCAGCACGGGGCGGCGGAGGTGATCGCCGTCGACGTCGGGCGGGCGCAGCTGCACGAGCGCCTCCGCTCCGACCCGCGTGTGACCGTGCTCGACCGCGTCAACGCGCGCGAGCTCGAGCCGGGCATGCTGCCCTGGCGCCCGGGGTTCGCGACCGCCGACGTCTCGTTCATCTCGCTGCGGCTGGTGCTGCCCGCCGCGATCGGCTGCCTTGCAGATCGGTGGCGGGCGATCGTGCTCGTGAAGCCGCAGTTCGAGGCAGGGCGCGACCGCGTGCGCAAGGGGGTCGTGCGCGATCCGGCCGTGCGCGAGCAGGTGTTGCACGATCTTTGCACCTTCGCCACCGCGCGGGGCGCCGCCATCCTCGGCGTGTGCGATTCTTCGCATCCGGGGCCGGCGGGCAATCGAGAGTACCTCCTGTACCTCGCCTCGCCGGGCCATCCGCTCGTCCAGGACCGCGAGGTCGATGTCAACGCAGAGATCCGAGACGCCGTTCGCGAGGCCGGCCGATAAGCCGGTCGCCCGGGCGTCCGTGGTCCTGCACGGCCGCCCCGAGCGCGTCGCAGGCGCGCTCACGCGCCTGCGAGCGGTCGCCGAGACCAGCGGGGTGGAGCTGGTCGAGGAGGGCGGCGTCGACATCGCGATCGTGCTCGGAGGGGACGGGACGACGCTCCGGGCACTGCGTCGCTACCTCGGCACCGGGATCCCCTCGCTCGGGGTCAACTTCGGCCGCGTCGGCTTCCTGACGAGCGTGGACGGCGCGCAGCTCGAGAACGGGATGGCGCGCGTCTTCGCGGGCGAGTACGACATCACCGACCTGCCGACGCTGCACGGCGACGACGGCACGCGCACGCTCGTGGCGATCAACGACATCGTGCTGACCAGTGGCATCCTCGGCCGCATGGTGATCCTCGAGTGGTGCGTCGACGGGGCGTCGATGGGAGAGGTCGGATGTGACGGCGCCATCCTCGCCACGCCCACCGGCTCCACCGCGTACAACCTGTCGGCCGGCGGCCCGGTGGTGGCGTGGGGCACCGACGCCTTCGTGCTCTCGTTCGCGTCGCCGCACTCGCTGCACGCCCGCTCCATGGTGCTCGGCAGGGGCCACCAGGTCGAGGTGCACAACCGGTCCGACGACGTGCCGCTGCAGGTGATCGAGGACGGCCACGCGATGGGCCAGGTGCCGCCCGGCGGCCGGATCTCCGTCGCGATGGGGGACGAATGCGCCGAGCTGGCCAGGATGGCGGGCACGTCCTTCTTCGGCCGCTACCGCGAGACGTTCAGCGCATGACCCTGCTGCGGCTGCAGATCGAGAACCTGGCGCTGATCGAGCACGCGGACATCGAGTTCGACCCCGGGATGAACGTCTTCACCGGCGAGACCGGAGCCGGGAAGACCATGCTCGCGCAGGCCATCGGTCTGCTCGCCGGGGCGGCGCCGGCGCCGGGGATGGTCGGGCCGCACGGCGGCGAGGCATACGTCGAGGCGGAGTTCGCGGTCACCGAGGACTTCTTCGCCGAGGCCCCGGAGCCGGTGCGGGAGCTCCGCCCCGAGGGCGAGGCAACGCTCGTCGTCGCGCGGCGCATCGGCTCCTCGGGCCGCACCCGGGCACTGCTCTGGGGACGGAGCTGTGCCCGCGACGACCTCGAGCAGCTGGGCGATGTGCTGATCGAGGTCTCGTCCCAGCACGAGGCGCGCCGGCTGGCGCGCCCGGCCACGCAGCTGGAGCTGCTGGACGCCGCCGCGGGCAACGCCGAGCTGCGGATTGCGATGGCCGGCTCGTGGTCGGCGCTGCGCGAGGCGCACGCCCGGCTGGCTGCCGCGCAGGCCGATGCGGAGGCCGCCGAGCGGCACCGCGGCGAGCTGGAGGAGCTCGTTGCCCGCGTCGGTGAGGCGGCGATCGAGCCGGGCGAGCGCGGCCGGCTCGCGGCCGAGCGCGAGCGGCTGCGCCACCTCGACGAGCTCGTGACGGCAGTGGCCGGTGCGGCGGCGCTCGTCAACCCGGACGACGGCGACGGCGCGCTGACGCTGGCGGGCCGCGCTGCCGCCCTCGTGCAGGACGTGGAGCGGTTCGACCGTGCGCTCGGTGCTGTCGCGGAGGAGCTGCGTGACGTGGCGCTGCGCCTGCAGGAGGCGTCGGCCGAGCTGCGTGCGCAGGCGGACGGCTTCGAGGGCGACCCCGGCCGCCTCGAGCAGGTCGAGGCGCGGCTGCAGCTGTTCGCCGATCTCGAGCGGCGCTTCGGTGCGCCCGTGGAGGAGCTGCCGGGCCGCTGCGACGAGGCCCGTGCCTCCCTCGAGCTGCTGGACGGCGGCGGCGAGCGGCGGGCGGCGCTCGAGCGCGACGCGGAGGCGGCGCAGGCGCGGGCGGACGCGGACGCGGCCGCGCTCCGTGCGGCGCGCTCGCAGGCGGCCGACCCGTTCGCGCGGGCGGTGGAAACGGAGCTGGCGCAGCTCGGGATGGACGGCGCCCGCCTGCAGGTGCAGATCGAGCCGGTCCAGCTGGGCGCGCGCGGGGCCGACCGGGTCACGCTCCTGCTCGCCGCCAACGCCGGCCTCCCGGCCGGGCCGATCGCGACGGTCGCGTCCGGCGGAGAGCTCTCGCGGATCGCCCTGGCCGTACGGGTGGCGGCGCGCACCGGCGGAGGTCCCGGCACGCTGCTCCTGGACGAGGTCGACGCCGGCGTCGGCGGCCGGACGGCGAACGCGGTCGCGGACACCCTCCGGCGGCTGGCCGGCGACGCACAGCTGCTCTGCATCACGCATCTGCCCCAGATCGCCGGAGCTGCGGACGCGCATTTTCGCGTCGAGAAGACCGGCGGCGACCCGGCCAGCACGTCCGTGTCGCGGCTGGACGGCGAGGAGATCGTGGACGAGGTGGCGCGGATGCTCGGCGCGGACGAGGGCGACGAGACGGCGCGCCGTCACGCCGCTGCGCTGCTCGGATAGCGACGGTACGGAGCCCGGGCGCTCAACGGGAGAAGGCGCCCGGGCTCCACATCGCCGCGGGATGCACGGCGAGAACGAACGGGCGGCGGGCCGGTGCGCTGCGACAGCCCGCCGCCGGTCGCGTCAGACGCGAAGTGCGAGCCCGCGCCGGCCGCGAAGCACCGTGGCGGCCATCGCGGCGGCGAAGGCGGCGGCGAGCCCCACGAGCGCGCCGATGGTGGCGTCCGTCCAGCTGAAGCCCTGCGACGCCGCCTGCGGCGCCGGCTGGGTGAGCGGCACGGCGGCCGGCGTGCCGATGTCGGCGGGGTTGTCGGCCGGACCGACGCTCGACGGGATGACGGGCGTGCCGACCTGCGCGGGGGAGTCGACCGGCCCGCTCAGGGCCGGCGAGACGAGAGACTGCGACGACGGGGTGACCGACGGCGTGATGGTGGTGCCGACCGGCTTTGCGAGTGCGGCCGAGGTAACGGTGAGCGATACGGCGACGGCGGCGGCAAAGCCGGCGAGCCGGAGTGTGGTGCGAGTGATCATCGGTGCTGCCTTTCGGAGCGACGCGGGGGCGTGAACCGCCGCCGCGAGAGATTGTGTGGATATCCACATGACGCTCGGCCCCCGGGCGATCTTCCCTTCGCCCGGGAAACGGGCCACGTCGCGCGGCTCGCGTATGATGTCTTCCCGGGACCGGTCACTCTCGGAAAGGTGGGACGCTCGTGAGCAAGCAGGCCAAGTACGTGTTCGTGACCGGAGGCGTCGTCTCGTCGCTCGGCAAAGGCATCACGGCTGCCTCCCTCGGCCGCCTGCTCAAGGCGCGGGGCCTCAAGGTCTCGCTGCAGAAGTTCGACCCCTACATCAACGTCGACCCCGGGACGATGAGCCCGTTCCAGCACGGCGAGGTGTTCGTCACCGAGGATGGCGCCGAGACCGATCTCGACCTCGGCCACTACGAGCGGTTCGTCGACGAGTTCCTCTCCCGCAACTCGAACCACACCACCGGGTCGATCTACAACACGATCATCCGCAAGGAGCGCAAGGGCGAGTACCTCGGCTCCACGGTGCAGGTGATCCCGCACGTCACCGACGAGATCAAGCGCCGGATCCAGCGCGTCGCGCAGTCCGACGAGGTCGACGTCGTGATCACCGAGATCGGCGGCACCGTCGGCGACATCGAGAGCCTGCCGTTCCTCGAGGCGATCCGCCAGTTTCGAAACCAGGTCGGCCGGGACAACGCGATGTACATCCACTGCACGCTGGTGCCGTACATCGAGGTGGCCGGCGAGCTCAAGACCAAGCCGACGCAGCATTCGGTCCAGGAGCTGCGCCGCATCGGTATCTCGCCGGACGTGATCGTGTGCCGGTCGAAGCACCCGCTCGGGCACGACATCCGCGAGAAGATCGCCCTGTTCGCCGACGTGCCGGCGGACGCCGTGATCTCGGCGTCGGACGCCGGCAACATCTACGAGGTCCCGCTGATGATGCAGGAGCAGGGCCTCGACCGGCTCGCGTGCGACCGGCTGGGACTGGTCACAGGCCCGGCGGACATGCGCGAGTGGGAGGCGGTGGTCGACCGGATCCACGAGGCGGAGGGCGCCGTCCGCATCGCGATCGTCGGGAAGTACGTGCAGCTGCAGGACGCGTACCTGTCCGTGGTCGAGGCGCTCAACCACTCGGCCATCCACCACGGCACCCGGATCGAGATCATCTGGGTCGACGCGGAGACGCTGTCCAAGCAGGAGGCGGAGCGGAAGCTGGCCGAGGCAGACGGCGTGCTGATCCCGGGCGGCTTCGGCATCCGCGGGATCGAGGGCAAGATCGCGGCCGCCCGGTTCGCCCGCGAGAACCACGTCCCGTACCTCGGCGTCTGCCTGGGCATGCAGGTGGCCGTGGTCGAGTTCGCCCGCCACGTGGTCGGCCTCGACGGCGCGAACTCGAGCGAGTTCGATCCCGAGACGCCGTTTCCGGTGATCGACCTCCTGCCCGAGCAGAAGGAGGTCGAGGACATGGGCGGCACGATGCGCCTGGGCGCCGACTCCGTCACGCTGGTCGACGGCAGCCGGGCGTTCGAGGCCTACGGCGAGCGGGTGGTGCAGGAGCGGCACCGGCACCGTTACGAGGTCAACAACCAGTACCGGTCGCAGCTCGTGAACAAGGGCCTGATCGTCTCGGGGACATACCAGGACGAGCGCCTGGTGGAGGTGATCGAGCTGCCCGACCACCCATGGTTCGTGGCCAGCCAGTATCACCCGGAGTTCAAGTCGCGTCCGAACCGGCCGCAGCCGCTGTTCCGCGACTTCGTCGGCGCGGCGGTGGCGCGCACCCGCACACCGGCGGCCGCGGAGAACGTCACAGCATGAGCGAGGCGGCCGCGCCCGATCCGGCCGTCGGAACGCTGACGGATACGTGGGAACGGCTGATCGCGCGCATGCGCGAGTTCAGCGACATCGACCACGCGACCGCGCTGCTCGGCTGGGACCAGGAGACGATGATGCCGCTGCGCGGCGGCGACGGGCGAGCGCGGCAGATGGCCACGCTGCGCGTGGTGCGGCATGAGCGGCTGGTCGACCCGGTGCTCGGCGACCTGCTCGACCGCGCCGACGGCGAGGCGCTCGACGGCGCCCGGGCGGCGATGGTGCGGTGGCTCAAGCGCGACCGCGACCGTGCCGTCAAGCTCCCGCAGGAGTTCGTGCGACGGCTTGCGCTGGCGGAGGGGCACGGCGTGAACGCGTGGCGGGTTGCCCGCGAGGAGGGCGACTTCCGGCTCTACCAGGCCGAGCTCGAGGAGGTGATCGCCGCCAAGCGGGACGAGGCTGACCTGGTCGGCTATGAAGGGGAGCGGTACGACGCGCTGCTCGACCGCTACGAGCCGGGCATGCGCGTCGAGCGGCTCGAGCCGCTGCTGCGCGGCCTGCGCGAGGAGCTGGGCACGCTGCTCGAGGCCATCGTCGCCGCGCCGGAGCGGCCGCCGGCGCCGTTCGACGGCCGGCTGTTCCCCGACCAGCAGCAGTGGGACCTCACCATCCGGCTGCTCGGAGACCTCGGATACGACATGACGGCCGGGCGGCAGGACCGCTCCGCGCACCCGTTCACCCAGACGATTGGCCTCGGCGACGTGCGGGTGACCACGCGGATCGACGAGCGGCATCCGCTCAGCGCGGTCTACTCCACGGTGCACGAGGCGGGGCACGGCATGTACGAGCAGGGCTTCGACCCAGCGTACGAGGACACGCCGGTGGCGTCGGCGCCCTCGCTCGGCCTGCACGAATCGCAGTCGCGCCTGTGGGAGAACATCGTCGGCCGCAGCCTGCCGTTCTGGGAGCACTACGCGCCGGTCATGCACCAGGTGTTCGGCGACGCGATGGCCGGCGCCGGCGCGGAAGATCTCTACCGCGCGGCCAACCGGGTGGAACGGTCGCTGATCCGGGTGGAGGCGGACGAGGTCACCTACAACCTGCACATCCTCATCCGCTTCGAGCTCGAGCTGGCCCTGATGCGCGACGAGCTCGAGGTGGCGGAGCTTCCGCAGGCATGGAACGACGCCTACGAGCGTGCGCTCGGGGTGCGGCCGCCGAACGACGCGCTGGGCGTGATGCAGGACATCCACTGGTCGCACGGCTCGTTCGGCTACTTCCCGACCTACACGCTCGGGAATCTGTACTCGGCACTGCTGTGGGACGCGTACCGGGGGGCCGACGCGCAGGCCGACGAGCACATCCGGCGCGGCGAGTTCCACCATCTGCTCGACTGGCTGCGCGAGCACGTCCACCGCCACGGCGCCATCGACCTCGGCGAGGATCTGATCCGGCGGGTGACGGGGTCGGGGCTCGACCACGGCCCGTTCATGCGGTACCTCTGGGACAAGTACGCGCCGCTCTACGGCATCTCGCGATGAGACCCGGCGACTCCGTGGTGGACATGTTCGTCGAGCTCGCCGCCATCGGCAGCCCGTCGGGGGAGGAGCGCGCCGTCGCCGACCGGGTTCACGGGTATCTGCACGACCTCGGGCTCGAGACGGACGAGGACCGCGCCGGCGAGGCGATCGGGTCGGAGATCGGCAACATCTACTGCCGTGTGCCGCCAACGGCGGAGGGCACGCCGATCTTCCTCAATGCCCACCTCGACACCGTGCCGCCGACCGACGCGATCGACCCGGTGGTCGAGGACGGGGTCGTCACGAACCGGCTGGACACGATCCTCGGCGCCGACAACAAGGCGGCCGTCGTCGCCATGCTGGCTGCCGTCGCCGAGCGGGTGCGATCCGGCGGCGGCCACGCGGGGCTCGAGCTCGTGTTCACGCCGATGGAGGAGGTCGGTCTGCGCGGCGCCAAGCAGTTCGACGTCTCACGGCTCGAGGCGCCGTTCGGCTACTGCTACGACCACGCCGCTCCGATCGGCAACATCGTCCTCGCCGCGCCGTCTCAGCGGACGCTGACGCTCACCTTCCGCGGCTGGCCGGCGCACTCAGGCATCGCGCCCGAGAACGGCCGCAGCGCCATCCTCGCGGCATCGCGCGCGATCGCGGCGATGCCGCTCGGGCGGCTCGACGAACGCACGACGACGAACGTCGGGTTGATCGAGGGCGGGGTGGCCGGGAACATCGTGCCGCCGCTCTGCGTGGTCCGGGCGGAGGCGCGCAGCCGCAGCGCCGAGCGCCTCAGCGAGACGGTGCAGGCGATGCTGGACGCTTCGGCGGCCGCCGCCGACGAGACCGGCTGCGAGCTCGAGGCGGCCGTGACCAGCGAGTACGAGACCTACCGCTTCGGCGGCGAGGAGCGTGCCGTGACGATGGCGGTGGCGGCGCTCGAGCGCTGCGGGTATGCGCCGTCGTTCATCGAGTCCGGTGGCGGGGCGGATGCGAACGTCTTCAACGCCGCCGGGAAGCCGTGTCTCAACCTCTGCAACGGGATGGCCGAGATCCACACGTCGCAGGAGCACATCACGGTCGCCGACCTGGAGGGCATGACGTCGGTGACCGGCGCGCTGATCGATCTCGCACGGTTGGGCGCCTGAGGCTGCAAAGCCCGTACAATCTTGGGGTTTCGTGTTTCCGGAGCCGGACGTTTCCCGGGCCCCCGTCCGCAGACCATCAGAACCTCGGAGCTTCCATGAAGATCGGTGTCGCGAAGGAGATCAAGCAGGACGAGTACCGCGTCGCCGTGACGACCGCGGGCGTGCGGGAGCTGGTGTCGCACGGCCATGAGGTGGTGATCGAGACGGGCGCCGGCGTCGGCAGCGCCATGTCCGACGAGGACTACCGGGCGGCCGGCGCGTCGATCGCAGACGTCGACGCGGTCTGGAGCGAGTCCGAGATGATCCTGAAGGTGAAGGAGCCACTGGACGGCGAGTACCAGCGCCTCTCGTCCGGCCAGGTGCTGTTCACCTATCTGCACCTCGCGGCGGCGCCCGAGCTGACCCGCGGGCTGGCCGAGACCGGCGCGACCGCAATCGCCTACGAGACGGTGGAGACCCCCGACCACCGGCTTCCCCTGCTCGCGCCCATGAGCGAGGTGGCGGGGCGGCTGGCCGCGCAGGTGGGTGCGTACTACCTGATGAAGCCGTTCGGCGGACGCGGCCGGCTCATGGGCGGCGTGCCCGGTGTGCTGCCGGCGAAGGTACTCGTGCTCGGCGGCGGGATCGTCGGGTACAACTCGGCGCTGATCGCGCAGGGCATGCAGTCGGACGTGACGATCTTCGAGCGCAGCGTCGACCGGATGCGAGAGCTGGACGTCAGCCTCGGGCGGACCGTCCTGTTCCAGGCGTCGAGCCGCGAGGCGATCGAGGAGGCCGTGTCGGCCGCCGACCTGGTGATCGGCGCGGTGCTGATCCCCGGTGCAAAGGCCCCGCACCTCATCACCCGCGACATGCTTGCGCTGATGAAGCCGGGGTCCGTGCTGGTTGACGTGGCGATCGACCAGGGCGGGTGCTTCGAGACCTCGCACCCGACCACGCACTCCGACCCCACCTACGTGGTCGACGACGTCCTGCACTACTGCGTCGCGAACATGCCGGGCGCCGTTCCGATCACGTCGACGTGGGCCCTCACCAACGTCACGCTGCCCTACGTCGAGGCCATCGCCGACAAGGGAGTGAGCCGGGCGGTCAGGGACGATCCCGGGCTCGCCCGGGGCGTGAACGTGATCGACGGGCACGTCACCTACCAGCCCGTCGCCGACGCCGTGGGCATGGAGTACACGCCGCTCGACGACGTCGCTCCGCCCGCCTGACCCGATTCCGGGCCGCCCCGGCCCGTTTGCGCGGGAGTCGTATGCTTCGGGTGAAGGGATCGTCGCGGACGTGACGAACCCTCCCCCCGTGATGCGCACCTACGATCAGAAGCTGGCGGAGTTCCTGACGAGTCTGCAGCTCGAGCGGGGCGCCTCCCCGCACACGATCGAGGCGTACCGGCGCGACCTGATCGATCTCGGCGACTTCGTGGAGCATGTCGACCCCGACGAGATCGAGGTGAGCGTCCTCGACGATTACGCCGTCGCGCTCCAGGACCGCGGGCTCTCGCCCGCCACCGTCCGCCGCCGGCTCGCCGCCGTGCGCGCATTCCTCAAGCACCGCGCGCGCGAGGGCGGCCGGGCGGATGCCGGCCGGTCGGTCGCACTTCCGCGGCTCGGGCGCCGGCTGCCGGAGCCGTTGACGCCCGGCGAGGCCGAGGCGATTGTGACCAGCCCGGACGCCTCTCCGCGCGGTCTTCGCGACCGCGCCATGCTGGAGCTCATGTACGGGGCCGGACTGCGGGTCTCGGAGCTGGTCTCGCTGCGCGTGTCGGACATCGATCTCGAGGAGGGGCTCGTCCGCACCACCGGCAAGGGCGCCAAGGAACGCGTCGTCCCGACCGGCCGCCGCGCGATCGAGGCGATCCGCATCTACATGCAGCGCGGCCGGCCCTATCTGGGGCGCATGCAGCGCGGCGACGTCCTGTTCCTCAACCACCGCGGTCAGGGCATCACCCGCCAGGCGGTGTTCCAGCTGGTGCGCGACCACGCGCGCGAGGCCGGGATCGAGAAGATCGTCACGCCGCACACGCTGCGACACTCGTTCGCCACGCATCTGATCGAGAACGGCTGCGACCTGCGCAGCGTCCAGGAGATGCTGGGGCATGCCTCGATCGAGACGACGCAGGTGTACACGCACGTCTCGGTGGAGCATGTGCGCGAGGCGTACCAGAAGGCGCACCCCCGGGCTTGACGGTCGAGGTCAGGCCGCTGCGTCCGCAGGACGTCGACTGGCTGGCCGACCTGCACAATGCCGCCTTCGCGGACTACGCCGTGCCGGCCGTGCTGGACGCGGCAGCGCTCGGCGGGTATCTGGACGAGACGGACGTCGATCCGGCGCTGAGTCGTGTCGCCTTTGTTGACGACGAGCCGGCGAGCTTCTGCCTGGGCGCGCTTCGGGGCGACCGGGCGAGCATCCGCGGCGAGGGCACAGCGACCTCGTTCCGGCGTCGGGGGCTCGGCCGCCTGGTGCTCGAGGCGACCCTCGAGGCGCTCGCCGGGGCCGGGGCGGCATCGGTGTGCCTGGAGGTGCTCCAGGGCAACGACGGGGCTATCCGGCTGTACCGTGACGCGGGGTTCGAGCAGCGCCGCCGGCTGATGGGCTACAGCCTGCAGCGGCCGGGGAGGGGCGTGCGAGCGCGGCTGTCGGGCGGCCTCTCGGAGTGCGACACCGGGACCGCGCTCCGCATGCTCGAGGGCTGGGGCTGGCGGGACCCGCCATGGCAGCTCGAGCCCGCCTCCCTGTCGCATCTGCCCGCGCAGCGCCTCGACGGCCACGCCGTGGTGGTGGGGAAGGGACGCGGAGACCGCTTCTGGCTGTATGCGCTCGCGGTCGATCCCGGCCGTCGCCGGCACGGGCTGGCGACCCGGGCGCTGTCGCTGCTGCCCGCGGGGTGGATCGGCATCCCCGCGCTGCTGCCGGAGGAGTGGTGGGAGGCGGGCGCGCTGCTGCGAGCGCTCGGCGCCATGACCGAGAGCCACTGGCAGTGGGAGATGCGCCGGGCGCTGTAGGTTCCCGCCCGTGGCGATCGAGATCCGGCCGGTGGAGCCGCGGGACCGCGACGCGCTCGCGGGGCTGCTGGCTGCGCGGCACTCCGCGCACCGGGCGGCGGAGCCGCTGCTGGCGGCCGGCGATGCGGTGGCCGAGGTCGACCGGGTGCTGGCGCGGAAGGAGCTGTGCGCGCCGCTGGTTGCGCTGCGGGCGGGGGAGCCCGTTGCCTACCTGGCCGGCGAGGTGCGCCAGAACGGGTTCTGGGGCAGGCACGCCTGGGTCGATCGGGCTGGGCACGCTGCACAGGATGGGGAGGCGCTGCGCGACCTCTACGCCGCGGCCGCCCCTGCCTGGGTCGACGCCGGCGCGCGGCTGCACCTCGTCCTCGTGCCGGCGGTGGCCGATGCCATGGCCCCGTGGTACCGGCTGGCCTTCTCGCAGATGCAGGTGATCGGCATGCGCCGGGCGGGCGGCGAGGTCGCTGATCCTCCTCCGGGCGTGACGGTTCGGCCGGCGGCCGACGGCGAGCTCGAGCGGGTTGCGCGCACGCAGGGACGGCTGATCTGGGACGCGCAGGTCGGCTCGCCGGTGTTCACGGGGTTGACGCCGCCCGAGTGGGATGACGAGCTGGCGGCCTGGGTGGAGGCGTTCGGCGGGCGAGACATGCTCTGGGTGGCCGAGCGCGAGGGAGAGCTGCTCGGGCACGTGTACCTGTATCCGGCCGGCGAAGAGCTGGGGGAGCCGGCCGGCGCCGTGACGCTGTCGACGGCGGCGGTGGTGCCGTCAGCCCGCGGCGGCGGGGTGGGCCTGGCGCTGGCGACGCGTGCGATCGCATGGGCGGCGCAGGCGGGCCACGGGTCGATCATGATCGATTGGCGGGTGACCAACCTGGGCGCATCCCGCTTCTGGCCGGCGCGAGGGTTCCGGCCGGTGTTTCACCGGATGAGCAGGATGATCGGAATCGGCTGAGGCCCACCGGGCGCAGGGTGCGCCCGGTGGGCGTGCCGGCTCAGCTCCAGTCGAACAGGTGGTCGATCCACGACGGCTCGCGCACCTCGGCGACCACCATCGCCGGCGACGCGACGCTGTACCAGCGATTGCCGAGCCGCAGTGCCCGCTTCTCGAGCGGCACCACCCGGTGCGCGTACTCGCGATCGGACCCCGGTCCGATGTGGTCGTACAGCGCGGCCAGCCGTCCGGCCATGCGCCCGCCGACCGTGAACGCCCTCACCAGGTCGGAGTGGGCCTCCTCGAGCCCCTTCGGCGGCCGCACCCGCCGGGCTGCTGCAGCGGCCCGGGCGAGATGCAGCTGAACGCTGCGTGAGTCGGCCGCCAGGGCGGGGAAGTCGCCCGATGCCGCGATCGATGCCTCGTGATCCGCGGCCCGGTTCGCCTGCCGCACCTCCCGCCGCGCCGGCTGCAGGGCGCGAAGGTATGCCCGCATCTCGTCACCGATGTCCGCTCCGAGCACCGTCGCCGACTCCAGCGTGACCGCCGACCCGCCGCTTGTGTCCGGCTGGTGTGCCGGTGGCTGCTCATGCCGCTGGTGCTTCGTGCCTGGCTGAGCGGCGGCGACCGGGCCGGCCGCTCCGCCGCCGCAGTTCGCCGCGATCAGCGCCACGGCCGTTGCTGCGAGTGCGGTTCGTCCCCAGACCATGCCCATCCCTCCTCGTTGGATGTGGACATCGTCCGCTTGCGAGATGGACGTGGCGTCGGGCGAAACCCTCGCCGTTCACTAGATTGCCCTGATGCCCCGAGCATGTGTGATCGTCCTCGACGCCGTCGGCGTGGGTGACCTGCCGGACGCCGAGCGGTACGGCACGGCGGGCTCCAACACCCTTGCGCATGTCGCCGAGGCGGTGGGCGGGCTCGACGTGCCCTCGCTGCAGCAGCTCGGGCTCGGAAACATCCAGCCGATCCACGGCTGCGCGCCGCGGCCGGACGCGCCCGCCGTCTGGGGCCGCCTGCGCGAGCGCAGCCAGGGCATGGACACGACCACGGGCCACTGGGAGATGGTGGGGATCGTCACCGAGCGGGCGTTTCCGACGTTCCCCGACGGATTCCCGGACGAGCTGCTCGACGAGTTCTCCCGGCAAACAGGGCGCGGGGTGATCGGGAACGTTGCCGCCTCGGGGACGGAGATCATCCAGCGGCTGGGCGAGGAGCACCAGCGGACCGGGGCCTGGATCGTGTACACGTCCGCGGACAGCGTCTTCCAGGTCGCGGCCCACGAGCAGACCGTGCCGCTCGACGAGCTGTACGGTGCGTGCCGCACGGCCCGCGACCTGCTGAGCGGCGAGCTGGCCGTCGGGCGCGTGATCGCGCGGCCGTTCGAGGGCGAGCCGGGCGCGTACGTCCGGACGCCGCGCCGACATGACTTCTCGCTGCTGCCGCCCGAGCCCAACCACCTGGAGCGCCTGCGCGCGGCGGGCATCGCCGTGCACGGGGTCGGCAAGATCCCGGACATCTTCGCGGGGCGGCACATGGACTCGTCGTCTCCGACGGAGTCGAACGCGCAGGGCATCGCCCGCACGGCTCAGCTCCTGCGGAAGGCCCCGGACGGCTGCCTGGTGTTCACCAACCTGGTGGAGACGGACATGATCTGGGGGCACCGCAACGATCCCCATGGGTTCGCCGACTCCATCCGCGAGTTCGACGAGGAGCTGCCGGGCCTGATGGCGACGCTGCGGCACGGTGATCTGCTCGTGCTGACGTCCGATCATGGATGCGATCCGACCACCGCCTCGACCGACCACTCGCGCGAGCACGGCCTGCTGCTGGCTCATGTGGTCGGCGCTGCCAGGGCGAGCGGCCGTCACGACGGCGACACGTTCGCCGACGTCGGCGCGACGGTGCAGCGGCATCTGACGGGCGGTTGGGATGCCGACCTGCCGGGGACGCCGGTGCTGTGACCGCTCCGACCGTCGAGCTGATCGCGCGCAAGCGCGACGGTGGAGAGCTATCCGCGGAGGAGATGACCGCAGTGATCGGTCCCGACGTCCCGGATTACCAGCTGTCGGCCTTCCTGATGGCCGTGGTGCTCCGCGGGATGACGGATGCGGAGACCGTCGACCTGCTGAACGCGATGGTCGCGTCGGGCGAGCGGGTGTCGTGGCCGTGGCCGGTCGCGGACAAGCACTCGACCGGCGGCGTGGGGGACAAGACGACGCTCGTGCTCGCGCCCCTCGTCGCGGCGTGCGGCGTGCTGGTGGCGAAGATGTCGGGCCGAGGGCTGGGTCACACCGGCGGGACGCTGGACAAGCTGGAATCGATCCCGGGCATGCGGACGACGCTGTCGCTTGCCGGGATGCGTCGGCAGGTGGAGCAGGTCGGAGTCGCCGTGTGCGGGCAGACCGCCGAGCTTGCGCCGGCCGACGCCCGGCTGTACGCGCTGCGGGACGCCACTGCCACCGTGAACAGCCTGCCGCTGATCGCGACGTCGGTGATGTCGAAGAAGATCGCGGCGGGGGCGACGCGCCTGCTGCTCGACGTCAAGGTCGGCGAGGGAGCGCTGGTCGCCGGCCTGGAGCCCGCCCGGGCGCTCGGCCGGCTGATGGTGCACCTCGCGCGCGAGCACGGCATGCACGCGACTGCCATGCTTAGCGGCATGGAGGAGCCGTTGGGTCACGCGGTCGGGAACGCGCTCGAGGTGCGGGAGGCGGTCGCGACGCTTCGCGGCGAGGGGCCGGCCGACGTCACCGAGCTGTGCCTGCATGCCGCGAGCGAGCTGGTCGGCGACCGCGGAGCGGCGGAGCGTGCGCTGGCGAGCGGCGCAGCGTTCGAGCGCTACCGGAGCTGGATCACGGCGCAGGGCGGAGACCCGGACGCGCCGCTGCCGGAGGCTCCGGTGGTGCGTGAGGTGCCGGCGCAGCGCGCCGGGATCGTGCAGCGGTGCCACGCGCTGGCGGTGGGACGGGCGGCGTCGAGGCTGGGCGCTGGACGCGCGCACAAGGACGCGGCCGTCGATCACGCGGTCGGCGTCGTCGTCCATCGCAAGCGCGGTGACGAGGTGGAGCGCGGGGAGCCGCTCGCGACCGTGCACGCGCGAGGCGACGTCGACATCGACGCTGTCGCCGCCTGCTTCGAGATCGGAGACGAGGCGGCGGAGCGGCCGCCGCTGGTGCTGGAGATGCTGGATGCCTGAGCTGCCGGAGGTCGAGACGGTGCGCCGGGGCCTGGTGCGGGCGCTGGAGGGACGTGAGATCGTGTCGGCGGACATCCGGGACGGGCGGCTGACGGCGCCCGCGGATCCGGCCGCGATCGGACACGAGCTGCTCGGCGCGGTCGTCCAGAGCGTCGGACGCCGCGGCAAGTATCTGACCATCGGCCTCGACGACGGCCGCACGCTGGTGAGCCACCTGCGGATGACCGGGTGGTACCACCACGTGGCGACGCCCGAGGAGCGGGCGCACCTGCGCGCGGTGTTCGGGCTGGACGACGGCAGCTGGCTGCTCTACAGCGACCAGCGGCGGTTCGGGACGATGCGGCTGCTGCGATCGGACGACCTGGAGGAGTACTGGTCGGGGCGGGTCGGCCCGGAGCCGCTGTCGGGCGAGTGGACGGTGGCACGCTTCCGGGCTGCCCTGCGCGGCCGGGTGGCGCCGATCAAGGCGCTGCTGCTCGACCAGCGAGTTGTTGCTGGAGTAGGCAACATCTATGCCGACGAGGCGCTGTGGGAGGCGCGGATCCATCCGCTGACCGCGGGCGGCCGGCTCGGGCCGGCTCGGGCCGCCCGCCTCCACGAGGCGGTGATCGCGGTGCTCCAGCGCGGCATCGAGGCGCAGGGCGCGAGCATCGACACGTACCGCGGAGTCGACGGCCGCCCCGGGTCGATGCAGGAGCGCTTCAACGTCTTCGACCGCACCGGCGAGCCGTGCCCGCGCTGCGGGACGCCGATCGTCAAGACCCGCGTGGCCCAGCGCGGAACACACCACTGCCCCGTATGCACCCGACCGCGCTGAGATTCCAGGAGCGCGCGGCGGCGCAGGGGCTGGTCGTGGAGCCGGTCGAGCTGGCGGACTCGACGCGAACCGCCGAGGAGGCCGCGGCGACCGTCGGCTGCGAGCTGGGGCAGATCGTCAAGTCGGTGGTGCTGCTGGACGCGGGCGGCGAGGCGGTGCTCTGCCTGTGCGCGGGGGACCGCAGGGTCGATCTCGACCGGATCGGCGAGGGGGTCGCGATGGCCCGCGGCAAGGAGGTCAAAGAGGCCACGGGGTACGCCATCGGCGGCGTGCCGCCGCTCGGCCACGACCGGCCGCTGAGGACGGTGGTGGACGCGTCGCTGCGGCGCTTCGAGAGCGTCTGGTGTGCGGCCGGGACGCCGCACGCCGTCTGCGAGGTGCGGCTCGACGAGCTGCTCGCGGCGATCCCGGCCGCTGACGTCCGCGACGTCACCGGCTGACGCCGTACGCGCCGTCACGCGCCTGCACGCGCCAATGCCGCAGCTCGCAACCCACCCGTGGGAGTCAAACCCCTCCCCGCGTGCGTTTGACCGGTCCGGCACGCCATTTCGACGATCGCCCGGATGGTTGAGCGCCACCCAATCCGCAGGAGTCAAACCCCGGAGGAGGGGGGTGCGGCCCAATCGCGACGCCGTCGTGACCGGTCGGCGCGCCGTCGTGACGTTTCCAGGCGCCGCGGCGATCCCTACACTGCCCGCATGGGCCGCAGCTACAAGGCCGATGCGATCGTGCTTCGCTCGATGCGCTTCTCCGAGTCCGATCGCATCCTCCACCTCTACACCCTCGAGCGCGGCCGGGTGAACGCCATCGCGAAGGGTGTCCGC